>CAZIIZ010000001.1:0-35486 GCA_964539225.1 uncultured Hyphomicrobiales bacterium
AGAAGTCGGCGGCAAATTCTCGGTCTGACGAACAGGAAGCGGATACAAGGCAGGCGTAAGTGGATGGGTTTGCGAAATAAAACGAAGCCCGATACTATCCGAAACTTATGAATGTATATCCGAGAGATAGATGAGATGAAAGATAATAGAATTACCCAATGAGGTCTGATATTCCGTATGCCAAAGTTGTTTTTCAACTCAAGTAGCTAATTTAAGTCCAAAATTATAAATTGTTATGGCAGGAAAAAGTGGTTTCCTTTCACCGAAACAGATGATACACTTTTACCGAAATTTGCAAATACCTAATATATAATAATTACAAATGATACTTCTATAGACACGGATATTAATATTTTCAGTATTGATGTTTTGTTTATATGTTGATAAATAATAATCAATGTGTATTGTTGCATTAATATATGTCGATATTTATCGACGAATAACGGCTGTTTATAGATTATCATTGATTATAATGAAATTACTTATTTATATTTGATTCTAAAATTTATACTTAAAAGAATATAAAGGAAATAATGAACCTTGTTATTATTCAAAAGAATATATCTGAAATAATCGATTGATTATTTATGGATAAATATATTGAGAATATTGTATAATTTCAACGCATTTAGTATGATAGTTTCGAAAGTTAGTTGAGCAAAATTTTATATCAAATATGATTTAAGGAAAATTAGAAAAAAATCTGATTAATCTATATACTATTGCAGAATGTACTGTTTGGCAAACGGCAAAACTAAAAAACAACACAAACCATATTAGTATTGAAAGTAGTATGATTGGAAAAATATATAATATGGTTTATAATAATTCAGTAATTAATATATTATCATTGGGGAGAACGTATGAAAAGAATATTACCAATATGTCTGCTTGCGGCATTTATTATGACTCAAGTATCAAATGCTAAAATGCCTAAATTCTTATTGAATAAGGCCGAAATTGCTAAAGAAAATAGTTTGCAATCTGAGGGTAATTTGAAAAAACTTTATGGGGAGTATATAGATACCAAAGTTAGAAATTACGACGTGATTTCATATAGTTTAGATTTGGATTGGTATGAAGTGTTGAAAAATTCTGATGTAAAATGGAATGGAACTAATACAATTACATTAAAATCCAAGGTTGTTAATTTAGACACAATAGAACTTGATGCCGGATTTCTTCAGATAGTATCTATTAAGTCATTGGGTATCGATCTTGATTTTCAGCACGACAAACAAAAAGCTCAACTAAAAATATCTCTTAAAAAGTCGATAAATATTGGAGAAAAGGTCGAATTAGAAATAAAATATAAACATTCCAATGTGTCTCCACAATTTGGTTTCTATTATTTTCAATCAAATGAGCTAGCGTTTACGATGTCTGAACCAAGGAATGCACGAAATTGGATGCCTTGTAATGATATAACTTCAGATAGAGCTCTGAGTGAAATTAAAATTAAAGTTCCGAATGGATATTCTGCTGTTTCAAATGGAGTAAGACTCGATTCGTTATCCATCGCTGATACGAGTTATTTTCATTGGAAACATAAATTTCCGATGCCAACATATTTGATGGCAGTTGTTGCGTCGAAATTTATTACATACTCAGATAAATATATTAAAAAAGATAGTTCGGAATTGTCTATTGATTATTATTTTGATTCATCTTTTATGGAATATTCTAATAATGGTAAAACTATCCCAGCTTTTGATTTGCATACAAATATGATGGCATATTATAGTCAAATATTTTTTGAATATCCTTATGAGAAATATGGAATAGTTAGTATTGCTCCAATAAATGGTGGTATGGAGAATAATACAATCACCACAGTTGGAAATAGTTGGATAACCGATTTAGAATTTAGTGGATTTGCTCATGAATTAGCTCATCATTGGATTGGAAATTATATTACTTGTGCCGATTGGCAAGATTTATGGATAAATGAAGGAGGAGCTACTTGGGCAGCATCTATGTGGATGGGGCATTATTATGGTAAAGATGTTTTCAATAATGAAATAAAAACTCATAAGTCAAAGTATTTTCAAGGTGGGGGTGCAACGTTACCTCCGATTTATAATTTGGATAATATGAATTTATTTAACGAAGCATTGACATATAAAAAATCTGGAATGGTATATCAAATGCTTTCTGCCGCTCTTGGTGAAGAACAGTTTATAAAAACTTTGCAAAAAATATTTACTACTTATCCATTAACGTCTATAACGACTCAACAATTTAGAGATATAGTAAAACAAGAGAACCCTAATTATCCGCTTTCTTGGGATACATTTTTTGAACAATGGTTGCTACAAAGAGGACATCCAGAATTAACATTGGATTTTGCCCCACCCACAAAAGTAAATGATAATTTTAAAGTAGAATTTAAAATCAATCAGACTCAACTTGGTAGCGATGTACCAAATATATTCGAGATGCCGCTATTTATTGAATATACTAAACCTAATGGCGATACCCTAACTAAAAAGTATTATATGAGTCAAAGAGAACAATCATTTACAGATACTCTTGATTTTCAACCTACTCATTATTCTATCAACGAATATATGTTCTTAGGTAAAGTTAATAGTATTGCGAAAGTCGAAGAGGAACAATCAGGCAATATAGCAATTTTTCCAAGTATTGCTCAAGCCGGTGGGGAAATATATTGTTCGATAAAAAATACTGAAATATTGGGCAATGTTCGCTATGAAATCTATAATGAATTAGGCGAAGTAATGGTTGATGGTGAAATTGTAGTTGCTAACCCTGTTCAAAATGGTACTTTTAGCTTCAAATTGCCGAATTTAAGTGCAGGATTATATATAGCAAGAATATGGTGCAATAATAACGTAGAATCATATAAATTAATAGTGAAATAATTAAATTTGTAGTTTAATATATAAATAATCACTACTGTCTGGTAAAATTCTAATTTCTTGTTTCTTAAGAAGATAGTTATTGTAAGTAGCTGAAATAAATACCAAGTAACTAATATAGTAAAATTATAGTAATAAAGGCAGAAAAGACAATTTATAAATTAATATAATTGTCATTACTGTCTTTATTATTTATTTATGCTGACCTTAAGTTAAAGATGAATTGTTAATGCAATGTAGGTATTCCTAATCGGATTTGCATAAATATTTTTCAAAAATTGCAATAAAATCCGAGAATCTCTTTTGCAAATAATCTTGATGGCTCAAGTTTGGCTTACGACCTATTGCCTTTAAGCAACGTATGTGCATCAATCGAGCTTTCTGGGAGTACTGTATTAATTTAAAAATCCTGGAATTATGCTAAATTTCCTTCTAATTTTATACTTATGGCTTTCTACAGTTCTAACGCTCAAATTTAAAAGTTCAGCAATGTTTTTATTGGAAAGTCGAGCTTGCGATAATCGGAATACTCTTTTTTCGCTTTTTGATAATTCTGAAAATACTTGTTGAAACATTTCACACTCATTCAATAATTCATCGGAATTTAATATTGAAGTAGCGTCTATTAATAAATCTTTAACCAAATTCGGCGTTTGAAATTTATCAAACTGTGTATTTTGTAAGAAAGCGAGAACCGTATCTAAAATATGATTAGTACAATATATTTTAGATTTTAAAAGATTAATATGTTTCAGTGAATTTTGCTCTATAAATTTCATCTCAATATTTTTTTGGTTCTCTTTTTCTCGGCGTTCATTAATATCAATCATCACACCAGAATAGAATAATTGTTGATTAATCTCGTTGATTACATAGTAAACTAAAACCCAATGCCAATTGCCAGACTTATTCAGAATTCTTGCTTCTATCGTAGCAAACATAGTACCGTTTTCAGTAATTATGAACTGGTTGCTCGGATTATTTGTAATTTTATTTAAGTCATCTTTATGAAGTAACTGTTTTAAATCGTAAGACTTACGATTTAAAACTTCTTCCATTGTATAACCGAGTAGTGTATAAATTGAATTGTTAACCCAGATACATTTATCGGAATTGAAAACAAACATCACAATAGGTATTTTGTGTAAAATATTGCTCCACAAATTTTCGAAACTATCATATTGGCTGGTTTGTAATTGTGTGGCATTCTCAATAAAATTATCCTTATTTAGCAGATTAAATATTTCGGATACATTATTTTGAAAAATAATATGGTTCATCATTCCCTTCTAATTTGTTAAAGCGTAAATATTAAAAAATTCAAAATTAAACAAGTAATTGCATTAAAATCAATCATAATCTGTAAACAGCTGTATTAAGTCGATAAACGAAGACAAATATTAACACAATAGGAAGAAATAATTATATAGTAATAATAAATTAACAATGGTGTGTTAATGTTAATATTGTGTAAGTGATTTATCAGTAGTGAATAATATGTGGAAAACTAATAAATTTGTATATTATATGGAACGAATATGTAGAATTATATAATATAAATTGAAAATAACTAGTGGCATGTTGATGGAATATAACAAATTATAGATATTTATTATACCAAATGATATTACAATGAATTATACAAATATTGCAAACAGGTATTAGATACGCTAATAAACATTGGAAACGGATAATGAAGATAATTAATATTAGTCCAATTAAAAATAAAACAATAAATTCTCCTCAATTGTGGTGGAATAATTGTAAAATAATCAATGAAAAAAATAATATTGAAAGTTTTATTAGAGGGAAAATATTATTGTATTCATCGTTACAGTATTCAGTTAACATGAATAATTCTCGTAATACTGACAGGGTTGATAGTAGGTATAAATTTATAGCAGAACATACATCTGATGGGATAGTGCTAATTAAAAATGATATTATTGAATTTGTATCTAATAGCTATTACAAAATTTTGGGATACCTTCCTTCAGCAATGATGGGTGAGCAGTTTAGTTCTTTACTTGAATTATTGCATCCGGAAGAACTTGATATAGTCCAACAATCGTTACGGAATGCTATTGACAATAGAATCTCGGAAATGAGATATGAAACAAGATTAAAACATAATAATGGAAATTATATATGGATAGAGGATAATATTAGTTTCGAATATAATTTGAATGGTGGGTTAAAGTATATATTGATTGTAGCTAGGGAAATAGAAGAGAGAAAAGTAGCAGAAGCCGAAATAATAAATGCGAATAATGAGCTTAATCAGTTGGTTGATATTCGAACTCAAGAATTAGAAGTAGCTGTAGAAAAATTGGAAGAAAGAAATATTGAATTAGAATTATTAGTTAAGCAATTATCTATTGATTCTATTGAAATTAATAGACTTAATAATGAATTAAGAATATTGAATGGGAAATATATTGATATCAATAGGCATCTTGAACAGCAGGTACAACTAAAGACTAATGAATACTTGATAGCAATGGAAAAAGCTCAAGAGAGTGATAGACTTAAATCTTCATTTATAAATAATTTGAATCATGAGATTAGAACTCCGTTAAATGGAATATTAGGCAACGCAGAAATATTGGTCCATGACTTTTTAGATGTTGAGGACAAAAAAGAATTGCATTCAGCTTTGCGACTTTCCTGTGATAGATTATTATTAACTATAAACAACATGATTGAAATATCTAAACTAGAAGCAGGAATAGTTAAACCAAGATTCCGAATTTTTTATCCTTACATGATTATGGATAATTTGTATGATGTGTTTTCTAATGTTGCCCAAAAAAAAGGATTGAACTTGATTTGTCAAGTGATAAAACAACAATCTGAAACCAAAATTCGAAGTGATGAACAAAGAATATTCCAAGTTATGAGTATATTTTTGAATAATGCGATTAAATATACCGAACTAGGACAGATTAGATATGGATACATTATACAAAATAAAGGAATTGAATTTTTTGTAGAAGATACAGGTATTGGTATTGCTCCAAAAGTAAAAAACAATATATTTGAAAAATTTTATCAGGAAGATTATGAATTGAGTAGAAAATATGAAGGTAGTGGCTTGGGATTATCAATCGCCAATGCCTGTATCAAGTTATTAGGAGGAATAATTAATGTGGAATCCGAAAAAGCGATTGGTTCAAGATTCTCATTTATTATACCTAAGTAGCGTACTATTTCGATGAATTATTTACCAATAATAAGAATAATTACTGAATGCAGTATTATTTCCTCCAATATACTTTGGAGTATTGTTTAAACATTGAACTTGTACATTGAAATAATTATTAATGAAAATAGTATCTGTGAGCAGTAGCATCCGTAAATTATTTTGATAATAAAATAATAGAATAACTGGTATATATATAGTTATCCAAAGTTTGCAATTATCAGATGCTTTAAAAACACGGATTAAATTCCGGCATTCTCTTTATCCAATCCCATTCTTTAATGGTTGAATGGGATAGTCCTGTCCTTGATTAAGGAAGAATGCCGGAAGTTATATTGAAAATATTATTAACAATATTAATATGGAAAAATCAAATGAAAAAAACGATTATAACTCTAGTGTTTGTATTAATTACAATTTGTAATTATGATGGTTTTGCACAAAAAGAATCTTCTGCTAGCGTCGCTGCTGCTTTAACATTGAAATTGGTTGGATTTAATTCTAAGTTAAGTGGTGGAATAAAAATATATGTTGTAGGAAATGATGCTTTAGCTAACGAAATGAAAAAAGGAATTGGTAAACCCATAGGTAAGGCGACATTGGAATCTGTTGATGGTGGAAATGATATTCCATCAGGTAAATACCAAGTAATTGTTTGTGGTTCAACCGCAAAGGTGAGTGCCGTCAGTAAATATGCAAAATCTAACAAAATTCTTAGTATTACTAATATTCCGAGTTTGCTGTCAAAAGGGATTTCATTAGGGATTGGGGTTGGAGATGATAATAAACCCAAAATAATGCTAAATTTAACTCAATCAAACGAAGAAGGTATTGATTGGAATCCTGCAATCATGAAAGTTGCTGAAACTACAAAATAACCGATTTAACTATTTTATGCGTGGATTAATAAATGTCTATTAAAACAAAAATATTATTATTATTAGCTGGAATTTCGTTATCTTTTTCATTAATAATAGCTATCTATTCTCCTAATCAATCTGAAAAATTGGCAAAATCAATGTTGATTAAGGATGCCGAGTTTATTTCAAATTTATTGGCGGAAAATTTAGCACTAGGTATGCAGACAAAAGATTTTGATAGTGGTACTGCTTTAGAACAAGCACTACAAATAATCAGAGGCGATTCTACTCAAAAAGATAAAATTGAAACTATTTACAATGTTCAAATATTTGACGCTAATCAGGAATTTGTCAAATCATTGATTAAAAATCAAAATCCAAGTAAAATAAACAACAAATTCTCTAAACTGCTTTTTAGCGAAAATGATGAACACATTATTGCTTCTTTGCCAATGAAAGATCAAACTAAAAATACTTTAGGGTATCTACAAATTTATTTTTCTAAAAAACATTTAACCTCCGAAACGAACAAGTCGCAAATATTTATGCTTATTATGGCATTAATTATTTTGCTTGTAAGTCTAGGAGTAGGTTATTATATAGTTAATTCTATTGTAAGTTCTATCAAACAAATTATCCAAGCTGCAGAAAGTGTGTCTTTAGGTGATTTGAATGCCGTAATTGATATTCATTCTAAAGATGAAACAAAACTATTGGGCAATTCACTTGCTAAAACGATTGCCACATTAAAAGAATTAATTTCTGAGATTCAATTCATTAGTGAAGCTAATGCAAATGGTCATTTAGATAAGCGAGGCGATGCTTCGAAATTCCAAGGAGCATACTATGAAATAATTGCCGGAATCAATGCGTCGATGAATTCAGTAATTTCTCCACTAAATGTTGCAGCTGAATATATCGACAGAATTGCTAAGGGCGACATTCCGCTGAAAATTGTAGATGAATATAAGGGCGATTTTAATGGCATTAAAAATAATATTAATCAATGTATTGATAGCCTAAACGGATTAATTAAGTCTATGTTATCCACTACTGAATTACAAAAAGCCGGCGACATAGACGCATTCTCTGATGAAATGAAGTTTACAGGAGTATATCGTGAATTAATTAATGGTTATAATGTCGGAATGCAAGTTCACATTAATGCACTAATGCATATACTTAATTTACTTAATGAATATGCTAATGGGGATTTAACCAATGAAATGTTTATCGCACCTGGTAAACAGATAATCGCTACAGAGATAATTAATAAACTACGGCAAAACATATTGGCTTTAAGTGAAGATGCTAGTATGCTTTCAAATTCAGCAATGAAGGGTAGATTAGATACGAGAGTTGATGCTGCAAAACATCAAGGAGTTTACGGAAAAATCATTGAAGGAATGAATACTACCCTAAGCAATGTTGTTGGGTTCTTTGAAGCAATTCCAACGCCTATACAATTTATGGATAAAGATTTTAAAATACAGTATATCAATAACACCGGTAGTCAATTATTAGGACTTTCGAAAGAGCAACTTAAAACGAAAACCTGTGCGGAATTATGGAAAACAAAAAAATGTGCTACTAAGGAATGTCCATGTTATATATCTATGGATAAAAATCATACATTTACTTGCACAAATGAATGTATGGTGGGCAATGATAACTTAGATATATTCTGTGCAGCCGCACCTTTACTCAACGAAGAAGGCAATGTAATAGGCTCATTTGAATTCGTTATGGATCAAACTGAAATTTCGAAGGCTGCGAGAAACGCATCAATGATATCTGAATACCAATCTAAGCAAGCACAAAAACTTACTAAATCATTAGGACAATTATCAAAAGGTGATTTAAGTTTCGAATTGGAAATTGATGAACCTGATAATACTACTCAAGAAGTATTTGAAGTATTCTCAGGGATAGTTGATAGTATTAATCAATCGAAAGCAGCAATAATTGCATTAACTACCGATGCGAATATGCTTTCGGAAGCTACAGTTGAAGGAAGGTTAGATATTCGTGCTAATGTGAATAAGCATAACGGCGATTATCGAAAAATAGTTGAAGGTGTAAATCATACACTCGATGCAGTAATTCGTCCATTGAATGTAGCGGCTGAATATATAGATAGAATTGCTAAAGGTGATATACCGCCTAAAATTATCGACCATTACAATGGTGATTTTAATGGAATTAAAAATAATTTAAATCAGTGTATAGATGCAATAGCACAATTAGTTGATGACGCATCGATGCTTTCAAATTATGCGATAGAGGGCAATTTGGATAATCGAGCTGACGAGCAAAAGCATAACGGAGACTTCAGGAAATTAGTTGCTGAAATGAATCATTTAATGAACGCTATTGCCGAACCTATAGGAGAAACCTCCACAATATTAGCTGGAATGTCGGTCAATGATTTTGAAATTCGCTATCAATCTGAATACAAAGGAGTTTGGCAAGAAATGCGAAAATCTACAGAATTAGCTCAAAGCCGTGTCAATAGCTTTATCAAAATTATTACCAATATTAGCAATGGAGACATTAGTGATTTAGAACCGTTAAAAACATCTGGTAAACGTAGTGAGAATGATAAATTAGTCCCGGCCGGAATTCGATTAATGGAAGCTATCCAAGGGGTAATTAATGTAATGATTGCTAATATTAGTAAACAAAAAGCCGGCGATATCGAAGCATTTGCTGATGCTAGTAAATTTCCTGGAGAATACTCTAAACTTATAGCAGGCTATAACGAAGGTATGCAAATCCATATAAATACTATTCTCGAAATATTGAATTTGTTAGATGAATATGCCAATGGAGATTTGTCAAATAAATTACCAATATTACCAGGCAAACAAATTATTGCAACTGAAAGAGTAAACAAGCTTCGTCAAAATGTCTTGAATTTAATCACAGACTCTAATATGCTTTCTACTGCCGCAGTCCAAGGCAAGCTTGATACTCGTGCAGATGCCAGTGAACACCAAGGCGATTTTCGAAAGATTATCGAAGGTGTAAATCATACGCTCGATGCAATTATTCATCCTTTGAATGTTTCGGCTGAATATATGGATAGAATTGCTAAAGGCGATATTCCTCCAAAGATAAATGAGCAGTATAGTGGAGATTTTAATGAAATTAAAAATAATCTTAATCAGTGTATTGATTCTATCAATTTATTGATAATTGATGCTAATGGATTAGCAGAAGCGGCTATAAATGGCGATACTACTAAGCGTGCAGATATTTCTAAGCATAATGGAGATTATCGAAAGATTATCCAAGGTTTTAATAATACATTGGACGCTACGACAGCACCTATCACAGAAGCCGTAAATATAATGGAACTTATGGCTCAGGGTGATATGTCGCATCTGATGGAAGGAGACTTTAAAGGAAACCATGCAGTACTAAAACAAACATTAAATTCTACTTTATTCTCAATTAACCAATTACTACAACAAGTGAATGATACTGTCGCCGAGGTATTAAATGGTTCAATGCAGGTAGTAGAAAGCTCCCATAAGTTAAGCGGAGGAGCATCTGAACAAGCCGCAGCTATAGAAGAAATGTCAAGCTCTATGATGCAAATTGCTTCACAGACTAAGCAAAATGCTAATAATGCAAGGAATGCGAATTCTTTGGCTGATAATTCACAAAAAGCGAGTGAACGAGGATTTAGTGAAATGCAACAATTGCAAATTGCAATGAGCGAAATTAATGAGTCCAGTAAAAATATCGCAAAAATTATTAAAGTAATAGATGAAATTGCTTTTCAGACAAATTTATTAGCTTTAAATGCAGCGGTCGAAGCGGCAAGAGCCGGAGTTCACGGGCAAGGATTTGCAGTAGTTGCAGAAGAAGTACGTAATTTAGCTCGAAGAAGTGCAGAAGCCGCAAAAGAGACAGCTGTTTTAATTGAAGGATCTATCAAAAGGGTTGATAATGGTACTATGCTGTCTGAAAAAACTGCAACCGTATTGAAAGAGATTCGGGAGCAATCCACAAGTGTTGCAGAATTAATTAAAGAAATTGCTATCGCTTCTAACGAACAAGCCAATGGCATAAATCAAATAGAAATTGGATTTATGCAAATTGACAAAGTAACCCAACAAAACACAGCAGGATCTGAAAAAAGTGCGTCTATTGCTGAAGAATTAGCAGAGCAAGCAAAGATGGTTGAAGAAATATTATCAGGATTCGTTTTGAATAAAACTGAACAACAAAACTTAATTCTAAAAGGTAGGACTTCGTATTATCTTAATAGATAAGCTCGATTAGCGAATAGGAAGAAATTCATAATATTTTATTCAGTTGATTATGTAAATAAAAGTAAATGGAATTATTATTATATTTGAGATAAGCGATGATAAGTAAAAATATGGTATTGGCTTCAAAATGTATTTTGAAGACTGTATGGCAAAGATACGAAGTGTATATTGATCGAATAGAATTTAGTACAGAACTCAGTAAATTGGTGATTCCATTTGAAAAAATAAAAGATGTTGCTTTAATTGAAACAGAATTAAAGGGAACATATCAAGGCATAATTCAATTGAATCAATTTGTCGTTCCTCGCAACATCGAATGGGAGAATTATCCTGAATATATCATTGTAGATAAAGATGGAAAATATGTTAAAGCAATAGTATATACTCCAGAAAGTACAAAGGCGTTTAATCAAGTAGTGGAGGAACAATTAAAAGAATATAGGCATCAAACAATAATTATTGCTTGATTAGGCTTTAACAAAATATTGCTCGGATGAATTCTTATACAATTAATAATAAATACAAATATTGCGATTTAAGTTATGCATATCCCTTAAATTGGACCTAGTTCATCCGAGTATTTTGATATCACGTATATTCAACATATTAATAATATTTCAAGTGGGTATTTTCGTTATCATTATATAATGATATTATAGCATCACCCCGTACGGATGTACCCACTTGTGTTTAATAGAAAATATCGAGGGAATCATAATACTATTCGGGTGAAAAAAATATAAATAAACATGTTGTTAGTTTATTTATATCGCAACAACACTTGAAAAACAAATTTCATCCGAATAGTAATTTTGATAAAATATTTAATTGTTCAATAAAGAATACATATAGTTTAAATCGAATGAAACATAATATTATCAAAAATAATGATTGGAATGTGCCTAGTAATTTGCGTACTGCTTTGGCTAAGGTCTATATCCCTAAAAATTCATTTGTATTAAATATTGGTAGTCGCAATATAGATTCTATATTAAACATGGTAAAGTATTACCACGATGCTCGTATTTATGCTGTTGATGCAGATGCTGTTTCTTTAAATCAGCTGAGGAAAAAAATTGATAATGCAAAATTGTCGCATCGAATATTTACCCTGCTATCATCAGAGCGTGAAATAAATTTTCTTAATACTCAATTTGATTTAATTTTAATAGAAGGGATTGCCAATTTGAAAGGATTTGAGAAGGGAATAGACGTAGCGAATAAATTGCTAAAAGAGCGTGGCGTGTTGATAATGCGTTGTGAAAATAATTATCATCTTGAGAATATGAAAATGCTTCGAAAAAATAACTATTTTCTATTAAATTATTTACTATTAGATATGGTCGAAGTACAAAATGACTGTGGAATTAGCAAAACGAATTGCAACTCAAATAGATTAGTTTACTATGTGGTGTCAAAATAAGAAAATATTATACAATTTATATTAGGGAATGTATGAAAAAGTATTTACAAAAAATCGGCAGAACTGCAATTGCTACTGCTCTTGCTTTATCAATTTATTCTGGAGCTTTTGCACAAGATACAAAAGATTTATTAGATATGTCTTTAGAAGAAATAATGAATATGCAAATTAATGTAGCATCCGGATCTAAGGCTCTTACGCAAAGAGAGTCACCGGGAATAGTCTCGGTTGTAACCGAAGATGAGATACGAAAATCTGGTGCAAGAGATTTGATTGACGTTTTAGAATTAGTACCGGGTATTACATTTAATGTTGATGTCTCTAATGCGGTCGGAATATCAATGCGTGGTAATTGGGCTCATGAAGGAAAAGTGTTGCTTCTGTTGGATGGACAGGAGTTTAATGACTTACATTATGCCGCTAATCAATTCGGAAATCATTTCCCCGTTTCAGCTATTAAAAGGATTGAAATTATTAGAGGTCCGGGATCTGCAATCTATGGTGGTGCTGCGGAACTTGGAGTAATTAACGTGATTACCAAAGCTGGGGAAGATATCGATGGGATTGCTGTTTCTCAATACTATGGTCAAATGAAAGATGATTTCGGCAGAAAGAATACGACCATAATGGGAGGGAAAAAAGATAGTAATTTCGCTTTTAGCGTGTATGGATTTTTCGGAGAAGGCAACCGTAGTGATAAACCATATAAAGATATTTACGGGAATGGGACAACAAATAATAAAAATACTCTCAGACTCGATCCGAATATGATAAATATGTCCTTGAAATACAGTAATCTTAGTTTACGTTTTATTTATGATTACTTTCATACTACAACAATCGATAAATTTACAACTATTTTACCTCAGGCAATAGATAAAACTTATGGTTCATATTTGGGTGAAATAAAATATGAGATTAAACTCTCTGATAATTTTTCTATTACTCCAAGATTTAACTATGTATTCCAAGAACCTTGGAAGGCATTAGATACCAATAACTATAGTTACGCTCAATCTACGAGATACAAAGGAAATATTGCTTTGAATTATGCATTTGACTTAAATGCTGACACGAAAGAAAAAGTAGATATTTCTGCCGGTGCTGAATTCTATAAAGACCACACGAAAATTCCAGATGTAGCTCAAATGGGCACTTTTACTAATGGCAAAGATTATTGCGAATATGATAATACAGCTTTATTCTTACAAGCTTTAGTTTCCACTCGTATCGCTAATTTTACGATAGGCGGTAGATATGATAAGCAAAGCGATGCCGGTGGAGCTTTTGCACCGAGAATTGGTATTACAAAAGTAATCGGGGATTTTCACACAAAATTATTGTATAGTCAGTCATTTCGTTCACCGGTTACATTTAATTTCGAATATAAATTAGAGAACAAATTAGACCCTGAGAAAACAAATGTTCTTGAAATGGAATTTGGATATAAGGCTACTGATAATTTATTACTCACAGCGAATTGCTATTATCTGACTATTGATAAAACCATTGTTTATAAAGTATTGCCAGACGGTTCAGAAGGATATATAAACGCCGGCAAAACCGGTACTCTGGGTATGGAATTTGAGAGTAAATATCTAAATGATTGGGGAACGGTAAATTTAAACTATTCTTTCAATACTGCTCACGGAAAGAATGAAATAAATGATTATAAAGTACCAGAAAACGATAACGTACTTTTAGGAATGCCTCAGCACAAGGTTACACTCAATAGTAGTATTAATATAGCAAGAGGATTTTCTGTGAATCCATCAATAGTCTTTATGAGTGAAAGAAATTATGTCTCTGCTTTGGATCAAGCCAATAATCAAATATATAGTGCCGGCAAAGCTCAATTGCAGATAAATCTATTTTTCAACTATGATGATTTCATCAAAAAAGGTTTGAATGTAGGCTTTGGTGCATATAATATTACTAATCAAGATATTTATTATTATCAACCATATTCAGGGAATCACGCAAAATTGCCTGGAGCATCTACGGAATTTGTTCTAAGAGCTTCTTACAATTTTGGTATTTAATTAACATTTTGACAATTATTAAATGAACGCACAGATTAATGGATTCGAATTATACAATCCATATCAATTTATATGATAGTTTGTTTGGTATATGAGCAATATACTGAATAAGAATACTAATTAATTCGTTATTACATTAAGAGGGGATTATGAAAAAATATTTACAAACGCTCGGCAAGACAGCAATTATTATGGCTCTTGCATTAACAATTAATTCGGAAGCTTTTGCTCAGGATTCTAAGAATTTACTTGATTTGTCGTTAGAAGAACTGATGAATATTGAAGTGGATATTGGCGGACGCGGAGGCGAAAGAACAGTATTTAATTCCCCTGTACCAATTGATGTAATTACAGCAGCCGAAATTAAGAACACCGGATTGACTGATTTAACATCGGTAATGCAAAGGCTTATTCCGGCTTTTAATAGTCCAAGACCGTCAATAACTGACGGTACTGATCACATTCAACCATTCACTTTAAGAGGATTATCTTCTGATCAAGTTTTGGTACTAATTAATGGCAAGAGGAAGCATAATTCGGCTTTGGTACATATTAATAACAGTATTGGTCGTGGCTCTACCAGCAATGATTTGAATACTATACCCGTGGAATCAATTGAGCGAATTGAAATTCTTCGTGATGGTGCGGCAGCTCAATACGGATCAGATGCAATTGCAGGAATTGTTAATATTGTTTTAAAAACGAAACCAGATAATTCTTCAAATCTGCAATACAAAACCACAAATGAAGGCGACGGAAACACCTATACATTTTCGCATAATTATGGTTACGAGAATAGTAAAAAAGATTATTTCAATCTTACTGCTGAATTTAGGGATCGAGATTATACCAATCGTTCTATAGCTTTACAGGATATTGATGCGGGCGGATTGGATAAAGATATTGTAGGGAAACAAATTTATCGTCAAGGCGATGCGGCTGAACGTGATATTTTGTTGGTATATAATTATTCTAAAGATGCTAATGATGCAACTTTATATTCATTCGGATATTTGAATAATAGATACGGTGAGGGTGCCGGATATTATAGAAAACCTTCTGAAGCTAGAACTTTGGTTGCTGTGTATCCTCAAGGATTTTTGCCATTAATTAAGCCGAAAATATTTGATGGAGCTGTTACTGCAGGGGTAAAAGCAAAATTAAAAGGTTGGGATGCAGATATTAGTGTGAATTACGGAAAAAACAGAATCGAATATAATGTTGATAATAGTATCAATAGTTCGTTAGGTCCGACCAGTCCTCGCTCGTTCTATTGCGGAGCATTACAATTTCAACAAACATTACTAAACGCTGATTTCTTTAAAGCATTCGATTTCCTTACCAAAAATCCTCTGAATTTGGGTGTAGGATTCGAATATAGAATGGAAAATTTCTCAATTGAAAAAGGCGAAGAAGCCTCGTATATTACTGGGACTTATTCGGATTCTGTAGGCGGTGTGTTAAGAAAATATCCAGGCGGTGCTCAAGTATTCCCAGGATTTCAACCGATTAATGAAACGGATAAATCCAAAAATAATTTTTCAATTTATGCAGATTTAGAAAATAAATTGCTCGATAATTTGTTAATCGGATTAGCAGGGCGATACGAGAATTTTAGTGATTTTGGAAAAACAGTAAATGGAAAATTTTCATTCAGATATGAACCAATTGAAAAATTAGTAGTTCGTGCTTCAACAAGTACAGGATTTAAAGCCCCTACACTAGAACAATCCTATTTTACTGCGACATCAACCAATTCTGTAGCGGGAGTTCCGTATCAAATTGGAACATTTTCAGTAGAGCATCCATTGGCTAAATTACTCGGTGCCCAACCGTTAAAACCTGAAAAATCGTTCCACATTAGTGGTGGAATCGCAACTCAATTAATAGATAACCTGTCTATTTCGGTTGATTATTATTATACTCATATTACAGACAGAATTGTGCTGTCCGGTAATTTTCTATTGAATAACTCTTCGGATTATGTAGTCTCTTTACTTAATTCTTACAAAGTAGGTGGAGCAAGATTCTTCACGAATGCTGTCGATACCAAAACATCGGGTTTAGACTTAGTCGCAAAGTATAATGTTGATTTTAAGAATGCGGGACTTGTGCAATTGTCTGCCGGTGTAAATTATAGCGAAACTAAAATAGATGGGAATATCAAAGTACCAGCACAAATAAGTGATGCAAAGACCAAGGCGATTTTCTTTGATAGAATTGAAGCTGCCAGAATGGAAACTATGCAACCTAAGCTAAATTTGCAATTCGGAGTAGATTACAAAATCGGAGATTTCAAAACAAATATTAAAGTTATTAAATATGGCGATATTAAAGTAGTTCAAGACGTACTGAAAACAGAATTAGATCAGACTTATGCAGGCAAAGTTATTGTTGATTTGAATATTGACTATCAAATTTTTAGTAATTTCTCAGTTAACGTTGGTGGGCATAATATTTTGAATACTTATCCTGATAAAGTAATGACCGGAGTGGCAAATTACAAAATTGTTCCTTATACTGTATTCTCTCCTTTTGGATTTAATGGAGCAGATTATTATGCAGGAATTAAAGTGAATTTGTAAACAAAAAATTGGACGAAACATAAATTAAAGGATGACTGTAGGAACTAATTAATATATATCCGAGGGGAATTGTTAATAGATACTCAAGCTTAAGAAGTAAATAGCATACATCCAATATTCCCCTCTGTTTTTTTAAAAATTTATTATTTTAAAACAAGTGAGGTAATCTATGAAAAAGTTATTACAAAAACTCGGCAAGATTGCAATTGCAGCAGCTTTTGTTTTATCACTTCATTCCGGAGCGTTTGCACAGGACACTAAGGATTTACTTGATATGTCCCTAGAAGATTTAATGAATATGGAAGTGAGTGTTGCTTCGGGCAAAGCACAGAAAATGGATGAAGCTCCTTCAATTGTTTCTGTTGTTACTAAAGCAGACTTCGAGAAATACGGAGCTAGAGACCTTGCTGATATTTTACGGAATGTCCCAGGCTTCGAATTTGGTGCAGATTCGTATGAACTTGCTGGAGCCAGTTTCAGAGGGATTTGGGCTTATGAGGGGAAAATTGCATTTTTGATGAATGGTGTTAATATCACAGAATATGCTACCGGAAATTTCAACATGGTTGGGAATATTCCTTCTATGATGATTGAGCGAGTTGAGATTATTCGCGGTCCTGGTTCCGCTTTGTATGGAGGATATGCAGAAGTGGCTGTAATTAATATTATTACAAATTCCGCAGCTGCATTGAACAATGCTGCTGTGCTTTATGCCAATGGAGGCAAGATGGGCGATGCTTATTCGGGGAATACATGCTTCAGCATGGGTTTAGCAAATGAGAAAAAAACTGTAGAAATAGCAGCACACGTCGGAGTTGGCTATAATTTATTGTCAGATAGAGATTATACTCCATTTATCCAAGTTAAGGATCCTATTTCCGAAGTTTCTTCTCCGGCAGTAGGGAAGATGGGGGACGAAAGTGGTTATAGAAAAACAATGTATTCTGTGATTGACGGGAAAATTGGTGATTTCAAGTTTGATTTTGTCAGGAACTCAGTAACTTATGCTGCTCAGAATAATGGTTACGTTATTCCTCAAGTCAATGGGTTAAACGGCGAGGACAGGAATACTAAAATGCTGGGTATATCTATGTCGTATAAGTATTCATTAAGCGATAACCTATGGATTAAACCCTTGTTCGAATATACAGAATCAAATCTGTTAGCTTCAACAGTTAATCCAGATATGGCAATTGAAAGTCCTTTTATATACGAAGGTACCTTAATGAATAGATACATGGGACAAATCGTAATGGAATGGGACAATAAACTGTTAATCGGTGGTGGTGCTATGCGAAACAACATTTATGCTACTGACAAATATGGAAATGATGGGTTAGAAATCGGTCCCAATCCGCAGGATACTGCAAGAGAACATTACGTGATGGGATATTACGGAATTCTTCAATATGCAGATAATTTTGGTAATTTGGGTTTTACAATAGGTGCAAGAGGTGAATTTACCGAATGGGGAAACGCATTTGCCCCACGCCTTGGTTTAACTTATATACTTGATAAACTAAATTTCAAGTTATTATTTGGCAGCTCATTCAGAGTGCCTACTTTGTTCCAGGCATACACTCGGCTTTGGGCTTGGGACACCAAAGATGCCAATGGTAAAGCAATTGATTTAAAACCTGAAACTTGTAATTCCTTTGAATTCGAAACAGGCTATAAATTTAGTAGCAATCTAAAAGCTAAAATGAATATATTCTACGTATCAATTAGCAATCCTTTGGTGTACCAAGGTTCGTATGTAAACTATGGAAAAATTAATTCTATTGGTATCGAAGCAGAAGTAGAATTATTATACGAGAATTATGGTACTAAGCTTAATATCTCCTATTCCAAACCATCAGGAGAAACTAGCGATAATTTTCTGACTGATGATAAAAACGGTTTTTTAGGAATGACTCCGATTAAAATTAACTGGTTCGGTCATTATACTTTCGGTAATTTAACGGCAGGAGCTTCGTTGACATTTGTATCTGAACGAAAAGGCATCTCTAAAGATTATGCCTTATGGATGTGGGAAGGCGACAAGAACAAACCGAAACCAGCCGTTACTAATCAAACATTAGAAGCATTGATGCTACTCAATTTGAATCTATCGTACAAAAATTTAATTGATAAGGTTTTAGATGTGCAAGCGACTGTTTATAATGTGTTAGATGCAAAATATATGTTAATACAGCCATATTATGAATACCATGCACCACTACCGGCATTCGACAGACATGTCGTTGTAAACTTAGCGTTGCACATATAGCGTTAAATTGATTGGAATTCTAATGAGTATGGAAATACAACATCGAAAGTAAGAATTTAATAAAGAACTTTGTGCTTGATTATAAATTATGGACGTAATATGAACAAACAAATAGTATTTAATTCCAAGAGTGTGGATAAAGGATTTTGGTTAGAATATAGTATTTATGAAGATCGACTTGAACTTGTTTCTATGATTGGCAAGCTCATAATTCCTATGTCTTGTATCTCTTATATTGATTCTGATGATATCGAACTTGAGAAAATTAGTACAGTAAGGTTAGTTCTGAAAAATTTTCGACTTTCCCCTATACTAGGATGGAACATCTTCGTTAAATATATAACAATTTATCCCAAAAGTAATTATGTTGAACATATACTAATTACTCCAGATAAACCTAAAATATTTTGTAATTTTATAGATGAACAACTTGACAATTTAGATTGGGTTGAATAAAACTCCTAAATGTGTTTTGAATTAAGCAATCCGTAAAATATAACGGGAACTAATCAATAATTGAATAAATCTATAAATTCAGTTGTGAATTAGTTAAATTTTACGGATTGCATATTTTTAATAAAATAAATTGTAATAAGTCATAATGAGCAAACAGTATTCCAGATTTATTAAATATATTCTAATATTAATACTAAGTGTCTTTGAAAGTGACGCTTTCGAGTTGCCAGACAGTTTGGTGCAACAAATCGAAGGAATTAGTGATAATGTTAAAGTTAAAATATTGCAAAATATTGCGTGGGAAAATAGAATATCTAACCCATTATATGCCTTAGAATGTACAAATATGTCGCTAATATATGCTGAAGAGCTATCAGACTACTATGCTATCGCCCAAGGCATAAATTATACAGGAGTAATCTATATGCACCAAAGCGTATATGATAAAGCGTATCAATATTTTCTTGAAGCAAAAGATATAGCTATTAAGCATAAGATTAATCTTCAATTGGGATATTCATACTTAAATATGGGGAAGATTAAGCTTCTAAATATGGCTACAAACGATGCTCGCACATTGTTTCAATCTGCACAAACAATTATGTATGCAATGAATGATATAAAAGGGATTTCTTATGTATATTCAAGATTAAGTGAACTATACAATAGTACTAAGCAGTTCGATTCGGCACTGTATTATGCAAAAAAAACAATTCGAATTGCTGACGAGATAAGGGACGAAGAAATCCGTATACGCGGAAAATTTGAATTAGCTAATACTTATACTAATACCAGAAATTATAACGAAGCCCTCGATATATATAAATCAATCTATAGCCAATCAGATAGGAGGTTGCAAATTGATATATTAATATCGAATGTGTATCTCAAATTAAAAATGTATAATCAAGCAAATATCAGAGCAAATATTGCTTTCCAAACGGCAATGCTACAAAATAAATATCAAGAAATATTCGATATATTGCAAATACTTGTTGAAATTAATAGCAGTAATGGTGTATATTATCAAGCATTTAATTATAGTCGAATGCAATTACAGTATAAAGACAGTTTGTTTTCTGCGGAAAAGAAGAAGCAAATGTTAATGTTAGAGTATTCACAAAATATTCGACAAAAAGAATCAGAAAATATTATTTTAAAAAAATCATCCGCTTGGAAAACTCATATTATCCTTTTCTTTATATTATTTGTAATGGCTTTGGGGTATGCGATTAATTTACAAATTCGTAAAATTATGCACGAGAAAATAAACAATAAAAAACTATTGGAGCAAAATCAAATAATTGAGCATCAAACAAAAAAACTTCATCAAGAAATTATTAATAAGGATAAATTCTTTTCGATTATTGCTCACGATTTGAAAAATCCGATTGGTAATTTCCGTGAGACTATAAAATTGTTATTTCACTCTTTTCGAGAATTTGATGAAGAGGAAAAGATGGAATTACTAAATATGCTTATGAAATCATCCGAAAACACTTATGAATTATTAGAAAATTTATTAGAATGGTCTCGTACCCAACATGGTCTTATTCAATATAATCCCGATAATTTTGATTTGCATTTGCTTGCTAGCAACTGCGTAGAATTGTTGCAATTATCTGCTGAAACCAAAATGATTGCATTGAACAATACGATTAAAAAAGGTACAATAGTCAAAGCAGATGCAAATCTTGTAACAACAATATTAAGGAATATTGTTTCAAATGCAATTAAATTTACTCCGAACGGTGGCACTATTGAACTAAATGCCAAAAAAGAACCTTATCATTATATGATTGCTGTTTCTGATACCGGCATCGGAATGAGTCAAGAAGTAGTGGACAAATTATTTAATATTGAGGAAAATGTTAGTAGAAAAGGAACTTGTGGCGAATCGGGGACAGGCTTGGGTTTGCTATTGTGCAATGAATTTATTGAAAAGCATAATAGTAAAATCAATGTCAGCAGTGAAGTAGGCGTGGGGACAACATTTAGTTTCGCATTGGCTATATCACCGTATTATACAAAATAAGAATATATATTTACTAAGAATATATTCCTTTATATTCAGGAATGGTGAAAGAGAATGTGCTACCATTTCCTAATTCGCTTTCCGCCCAAATAGTCCCAGCATTTTTTTCTACAAATTCTTTGCATAAAATTAACCCTAATCCAGTACCGGGTTCATTGTCTGTCCCTTTGGTTGTAATACGCGAATTAAGGCTAAACAACTGAAGTAGAGTGTCTTCAGTAATGCCAACTCCATTATCGATAACGGAAATTGTTATAGTATTATGTGCTTGATTTGCTGTAATAGAAATCACTCCATTTGGAGGAGTAAATTTAATAGCATTATTTACCAAATTCCGTAGTACCGTTATTATCATATTCTCATCAGCTATTCCAATTATTTCATTGGAAATATTACAATTGAGAATTTGATTTTTTTCCTTAGCGGCTATTTCTAATGATTGGATGACTTGTATTCCTAATCTATTAACATTAACAGGAACTGGATTTACGCACATTTCTCCGAGCTGAGTTTTTGCCCAAGCTAAAAGACTTTCTAAGAGATTATATGTTTCTTTGGAACCTTGATAAATGCTCTGAGTTATAGAAGTAATGTTTTCTGGAGTCATTGTATCTATTTCTGTAACAAGTAGTTCAGATAGACCAAGAACACCGGAGAACGGTGAGCGTAAATCGTGCGAAATAATTGAGAAAAATTTATCTTTGGCAGAATTGGCTTCGTTTAGTTGCTTATTGGATAGTTCTATTTGCTTTTTTTGTAGCGAAATATTCATCAACAAACTATCTAATTCTACATTATTCTGATTAATGATTCTGTTTTTTTCTTGTAGTTCTATATTGTGGGTTCGTTTTCTAGATAGTAGGATTAAAGTTGCTATTAATATTGTCGCAATTAAAACAATGACGGAAATCGTTATGTATATGGTTTGCCGTTGCCTTTCAATTTGAAGCTTATTAACCTCTAATTGTTTGTCTTGGAGTAGAATATCTCGATCTGCTTCGTAAAAATTAAATTGTACTTTAAGGGCAGATGAATTCAATGAATCTCTAATTATATTGCATTTTTCAGCATAATCAAGTGCTAGATGAGTTTGTCCCATGGCTTTATATGTTAGATACATTGATTCATAACAAGCTTGTAAAGCCGATAAAGCATTCATATTAATAAAAATCACTTTTGCTTTTTGTAAATTATTCAGTGCTGTGTCTAAAATTGCCCCCTTACTATTTGGAAAAATCTTTATTTTACCAAATTGAGCTGAATCTGTAGCATAACTCAAATACATATTCGCAGTTTCAAATAGAATAGCTGGATCTAAATAATTATCATTGTTAATTTTAATTGCATCTTTTGTCTTATTTAAAGTATAATACGCATCCAAATATTTACGACTTTTTGTATAAACAGCTGCTAAATTAATTAATATCATGCCATCAGTTGCTTTATCATTCAATGAACTATTAATATCTAATGCTTTTATGTAATATTCGATTGCAAAATTATAGTTTTTTGAATCTCTGGACAATCCGGCTAAATTGAATAAAGCTTTTGCTTCACTGGGTTTAATATTTGCTTTCCGACTTGTAATTATGGCCTTCTGATAGTACTCTTCAGCTCTTTTTAAATTATTTACCCTTCCGTATATCATTCCGATATTGCTTGATGATTTGATTATTCCTAAACTATCTTTAATATCTTCATAAGTATTCAAAGCGGTTAATAAATATTTAAGTGCTTGTGGTAGTTCGTACATTTTCCAACAATTAATACCGAGTGCATTATTAGCATCACCTATACCTTTTAAATAATTAATATTTTCCGCCAATTTCAATGCTTGAAGCCCATATTCTTTACCTCTTTGAGGATTTAAAGAATAATTAGTAGATGATAAATTTGCTAAAATATTGATTTTAGCTGTGTCGCTCTTAGCTAATATTAATTCTTGCGAAAGAGAGTCAATTATGGTAAGTTTATTTGAAGTGGCAAAAGCTGTGGATATGAAACTCATACTGAATATGAGTAAAATAGTAAAGATATTGATATAATATCTATTAATGGGAAATATAATGGATGTATATTGTTTCATATATTTAGCGTTCTATTTATAAAAAAATTGAAAGAATACAAAGATACAAAATATTCTACTTACCGTTAATTAATAAAAGATAATATCGGCAACGGCATTGTTTATCAATAGTAGATATGCTCCTGACTTACACCCTGTTACCTCAATTATTCAAAATAAAATCATATAGAACATAAATTAACTTATAATAATCATAATATGTGATATATACAATAAATTGCAAACGTTTGTCGTGAATATACCGCAGTTTATCGATTTGTTTTTGAATAAACTGAATATGATTCTTATATTTGTGTTTAAAATTTTAGTTGTACATTAAACAATATTTTCAAAACATTATTGCTTTGATATAAAAAGAAATACTATGAAAACTAAAATATATTTACTGATAATTATTTTTCTATTTCCTTATCTTATACAATCTCAAACTTTAACTCAAAAGGAAATGCTTTCCGATATGAACCAATTAGAAAGCGTTGTTGATAATTACTTTCGAGCAAAGGACCTTGTTGAGAAGAGAACTCAAACGAGTATTTTAAATGAAATCAGTTTGGTGAGAGAAGAATGTAAACATATTTCTTCAGATTCTGACTTCGTCGAATTGATTCGCAAATCGTTAAATATTCTATGTGATAAACACGTTTCGTTTGCGACTTCTGACTTAATAAAAACATATATGTCCCGTTTTCCCGATATCTTGAGTTATGGGAATGTTACGCTAGCCGATACATTAATTGCTGACTGCTATTATAACATGGCATTCAATAATGTGATGTTAAAAATGAAATGTGGGATTCGGGCAAAGTACATAAATGGTAAATACTACAATACAAGGTCATTTATCAACAAAGGAATATTTATCAGATCCGGAGAACAAATTACTGCGATTAATGGTACTCCGGTTACAAACTATGTTGCACAAAATAAATACAAACTCTACAACTTAACGTGGGATGAGAATAATAGGAATTGGTATTCGGAATTGTTTTGGATTAACAATGATATTATCAAAGCTGGGGAATTTTGTCTGACTATTGATAATAAAGAGATAGAGTTAAATTGCGATGTGGCTGTAGAAAGGACTGAAAAGCCTATGGAATTCTCAACCTCACCTCTGGTAACAAATTTAGATTCAAATATTTTATATATCAGACTGCCCTCCATGAGAGATTCTGAATGGTACATAAATCAGATTACAAATCAATACAGTCCAAATATTAAAAAAATTGTAATTGATATAAGAGGAAATAGTGGGGGAGAGGATATCGTTTGGCGAAATATAATGAGTACACTAATATGCGATGTTGTCTCTGTAAGAACAAATATATCAATGAATAATAATGAAGCTGTCCGAAATGTATTGCCATTATTTAATATCAGCGAGCCACAGATTATTATTTGTGATACTATTTTACCTGCTTCTAACAGCATTAATTACAAAGGTACTATTTATATTTTCCAAGATGCTGATACTTATTCATCTGCCAGCAGTTTAGCTTCCTTAGCTTTTCAAATGGATAATATAGTTTTAATTGGACAACCGACATCGTATATTGGCGGCAGAGGCTTAACCCCATTAATATTCAAATTATACAATTCAGGAATAATATTCCGCATGCCGATTACAGCGGATTTATCGGGTGGTTCGATTAATCCATATATGAATAAAGTTGAAATTGAAATCCCTCAAGATGCTGATACTTATTTTAGAACGACAACTGAAAATCAATACGAAATTGAATATCTCGAACACAAAGATAAATTGATTGAATATGTGAAAGAACAGTAAAATATAAAGAACAATATATGTAATCCTAACATGATTGAAATTATAATTAACTATATAAAAATTAAAAGTGCGGAGTCAGCACTATAATCACTGACGATAAAATCATGAAAACACTTTTAAGAATGCTGCTACTTTGTATGAGTATCAATGTTGCTTATTCGCAATTCTTTTCTTTACCTTTGCCATATTATACCGGATTCGATTCACCAGTTGAAAAATCAGGATGGATGCAATATCGGAAAGGAGTTCAATGCATGGCACAATGGAGTGATAACACTGCATTATATCACGGTTATAATGTCGGAGGTGCTCCTACAGATACCGTAATTGATTGGTATGTATCTCCATCGTTTTATTTCTCCAAGTCTGAGAATCATTATTATACAAGAATATCATTAAAAATAATGACTGATGGATTTAGTACTCCTTTCCCAGATAATTGTGAAATATGGTTTGGTACAAAGGATCAAGATCCATCAGTAGGGGAATTTAGATTAATTGGCAACTTATCTTATGTCGCACCTCAATGGCAGTGGATAGATACTACTATGAATTTTCATTTTATTGCTGATAGTGGTTATATAGCTTTTAGGTATAAAACTATTGGACCTGAGTGGATGGATTACACAATAGATAGTATTAATATAAGTCAAGGGCCAGTATCATCTGTCGAAGAGAAAAATACTCTTAAGAAAGTCGGCATCAAATTATTGCCTAACGCATTTAATTTTTCGACTATGATTCAATTTGAGCATCCAGTCATAAATGGAGTATTACATATTTACAATATTTCAGGTCAAATAGTAAGAACTATAAGTAATATATCAGGGCAAGAATATCAACTGCTAAGAGATGAATTGCCTAAAGGATTATATTTTATTCAACTAGTTCAAGGCAAAATTAATATCGCAACAGAATTTTTTGAAATAACTGATTAAGCAATTTGCAAACGCCTCTATTATTTCAAAGATATGAAATACTTCTCGGACTGTAGGTCGCAACTAATTACTAATTATTGCAATTGAACAACAATTTCCCCATTAATTATAAGAAAAAATAATATGAAAGCAATTATATGTACTAAATATGGACCACCCGAAGTTCTAAAGATAGTAGAGGTTGAAAAACCTATTCCCAAAGCTAATGAACTATTGATAAAAATAAAGGCGGTCGCTGTTACATCCGGCGATTGCAGAATAAGAGCCTTTAATGCTCCTTTATGGTATCTTAAAATTCCGTATCGTTTATCTTTGGGAATCTTTAAACCTAGGAATCCAATTCAAGGATTATGGCTTGCGGGTGTAATTGAGAAGACTGGGGTAAACACAAAGCAATTTGCTATCAATCAGCTAATCTATGCCAGAACTTTAAATTTTAAATTTGGTGCTAATGCAGAATATATTTGTTTGCCAGAAGACTGTATAATTGGATTAAAGCCTCAAAATCTTACTTTTGAAGAGGCTGTATCTATTCCATTTGGCGGAATAACGGCTTTGCATTTTTTAAGGAAAGCAAATATTCAAGAAGGCAAAAGTATATTAATTTATGGAGCATCGGGATCGGTTGGAATTGCTGCTGTCCAATTGAGCAAATATTTTGGAGCCGAAGTTACTGCTGTGTGTAGCACGGAAAATATTGAATTAGTAAAAAGAAATGGGGCAGACTATGTAATTGACTACAAAAAGCAAAACATCAATGACCTGGATTCTAAATATAATATTGTATTTGATGCCGTGGGCAAAATAAATAAAACTATTGCCAAAAGACTCATTAAGGAAAATGGGGAATATATTTCCGTAATAACATCCGGTCATGCACAGGGCGGAAGCAAAGAATTAAATTATTTGTCTGAATTAGCAAATGAAAACCATCTTAAACCTGTGATTGATAAATGTTTCTCTTTTGAAGAAATTGTTGAAGCTCATAAATATGTCGATATGGGACATAAAAAGGGAAATGTAGTAATAACAATATGAGCTTATACTATTGAGGAATAGTTGAAATGGTGGTATTTTAATAATTATAACAAAGTATAAATGAAAAAAATTAGCTTAATATTATTGCTTAACGCAATATTTATAACAATGGCTTATAGTCAAAACCTTACGCAAACGGTAAGAGGTACTATTTTCGATGCAGATACCAGATTGCCGTTAGTTAAGGCAAAAGTTGGGGTAGTTGGCTCTAATCCTGTCATTGGTATGTTAACCGATACAAATGGTATGTTTAGATTTAAAAATATACCAATAGGGAGAATTTCAATTAAATTATCCTATTTTGGGTATGAAACCAAAATAGTTCCAGATATTGTTGTAAATACAGGTAAAGAAGTCGTTTTAGAAATCTTTATGAAGGAATCTATAGTTGAATCAGATGAAGTTGTTGTAATGGGAAATCTGAATAAAGGAGATGCACTTAACGATATGGCATTGCTTAGTGCTCGTTCGATTTCAATAGAAGAAACTAAACGCTATGCCGGTACTTGGGATGATCCTTCAATGATATTAAGTAATTTTGCAGGAGTATCATCTTCTGGTTTGTCAAATGATATTATTGTCAGAGGCAATTCGCCCAAATATATCCAATGGCGTTTAGAAGGAGTAGAAATTACAGCTCCAAATCATCAAGCAGATCAAAATTCAACAATCGGAGGATTCAGCTGTCTAAATAATAAATTATTAGCAGCCTCTGATTTTTTTACCGGATCATTCTCGCCTGAATATGGCGGAGTTCTGTCTGGTATTTACGATTTAAAACTTCGAGCTGGAAACAATGAGAAATTTGAAGCTATAGTGGGTATTGGTTTAATGGGAACCGACTTTACAATCGAAGGCCCTTTTAAAAAAGGCTATGCCGGTTCATATCTTATGAATTACAGATTTTCTAACATTGGCTTGATTCAAAAACTTGGATTAGTGGGCGATATAGATGGAGTTACGACTACATTTCAAGATGCAAATTTTAAGTTTGTGCTACCAACGGAAAAAATCGGAACATTTTCTTTCTTCGGCGTATGGGGACTTGATAATTTATTGATTAAAGACGTAGATCCAACTCTTTGGATAACTCCGGGTGATAACGGAATGAAACCAAATTTTACGCAAGATTTCGATAAAAACAACTATATGGCAAACTTAGGAATCAATCATAAATTCGTTATAAATAGCAATAGTTATACTAATATTTCATTCACTTACTTAGGCAGAGGATTGAACGACGATGTTTTTGAATCAAGAATAATTGAGCATGATACTGTGGACAGAAAACTAAACTTTAGTAGCGACATCAAAACTTCCACTTATAAAGGAGTAATAAAATACTTCAACAAAGTTAATACAGAGAACTTAATTCAAATTGGTACAGAATACGCATTACTTAATGAAAATAACAATCAAAGTCAACTGGGAAATGATTCAACGAATTCAAGATTTGTTTTAATAAATTATAAGGGCAACATCACTACTTTACAAAATTATATATCTTGGAAACATAGTTTCAATAGTGATATAACTTTGGTTACCGGATTACATAATATGAATGTCCTATATAACCATAAAAGCACTATCGAGCCAAGAATTGCAATCAATTGGAAATTAGATAATTCAAGTTCAATTCATGCAGGATATGGCAAACATTCCACTATGGAGAATCTACACAATTATTTTGCAAGAGTCCTGCTGCCGGATGGCAATATTGTAGAACCTAACAAAAATCTAGATTTGCTCAAAGCAGATCATTATGTCCTTGGCTATGATAAAAGTATCAGCGAGAATTTGAAAGCAAAAGTAGAATTATATTATCAATACCTTTACCATTTGCCCGTAGAAAATAATAAAACAAGTTATTATTCGACCATTAACGAAGGTTCTGATTATAAATATGTCCCTTTAGTTAACCAAGGGATAGGGAACAATTATGGTGTGGAAGCTACTTTAGAACATTTTTTTAGCAATCATTATTATTTTTTGGTTAACGGTTCTGTATTTGATTCAAAATATAAATCCTTAGAAGGAATTGAACGCAACACAAAATTCAATACTAATTTCCTGTTTAATCTGTTATTTGGGAAAGAATTTGATAAACTTGGAGCAAAAGAAAACCAAACTCTAACTTTAAATGCAAAAATATTTATTAGTGGCGGTCAAAGATACATTCCATTGTTGCGTGATGTAAATGGAAATTTAGATGTTGACCCTAAAAATAATCGATTCTGGGATTATAATAAAGCTTATAATAATAAACTCGATAATATTTACCAATTAAACTTATCTGTAAGCTATAAAATATGTACCCAAAATATAACACATGAAATATTTCTTGATTTACCCAATATTACTAATAGACGAAGCAGGTTATATGAATATTACGATGAGAATAAACCTAATAAAATTGGATATGTAACTCAAATGCAATTTCTACCGAACTTGATGTATCGAGTATATTTTTAATTATTTAAAGTGGGGATTGTGAAAAAACAAATTATTTGGTTTGCTTTGTTTCTGATATTGACTGTTGCAAATCTATATTGTCAAACAGGTGAACAAGATTCCACCTCCGGAAAGTTCTATTTGGGAAGTTCGCTAATGATGTTAGGAAATTTTGTACCAGAGGATACTAATCCGCCTGATTTTATTCAATTGAGTGTAGGATACCGGATAAATGCAAAAGATATCATTTCCGTAGAAGTTAAAACGTGGAAATATGCTTGGCCATTAGGAATACCTTATGGGAATTCTTTTCAAGCTCCTGAAGAAAAATACTCGGGATACGTTAGAGCATTCGGCATCGGTTTGATGTATCAACATTTTTGGTGGAAAGGGGCATACACTTCTATCGAAGCAATGAACATGTTGCAAAAATACATGAGAGAAGACAAAACGCTCATTCAAAATGGTTATCAACTATTCTTAACTTATCGTATAGGCTACCATTTCCAATTATTTAATAACCGATTCTTTATAGAGCCATCGATAGCAATGACTCATTGGCCAATCAATACGAATGTTCCTGAATCGTTTACGATAGTAGAGAATAAATGGTCATATTATTTCTTGTTTGAACCTGGTTTAAACTTTGGATTTAAATTTTAATACTAAATACAAGAGACAAATATGAAAAATATTGATATGAAAACGAAGTTATCAACGTTATGGATCGTTGTTATGATAAATATGATATTTGCCGACATCTTTTCCATTATAGTTGAGCTTGTCAATAGAAACACTTTAAACTTCCCTGGAGATGTTAAAATAATTATGGCAGTAGCTGCTATCGTTACCAACATTCCTATCTTGATGATATATTTTTCGAGAGTATTACGTTATAAATTAAATCGTATGACCAATATTATTGCTGCTTGTTTAACGATAATTTATATTATTGGCGGAGGCGACACTAATCTTCATTATATTATTATTGCTACCATTGAAGTAATTTGTTTACTTCAAATCATTATAAATTCGTGGAAATGGAGCGACACAGACAATAATATTTAACAGATTCGGATTAAATATTAATACTTAATGTATAAGTTGAATTTTTAGAAATTATTAAAAGGAAAAACTCGTAATGAAATATTTATATTTTGCATTTGTTCTATTGAATTTTTTGGCAATGTCTTGCACGTCTTTTGTTTATTCGCCAGCATTAAGTCTATCTGAAAGTCAAGTAAGAGGTGGGAAATTTGAAATAAAGGGAGGTGTTGCAGGTTTGCCCGAATCAAGCCCAGACAACGTTAACAAGAAAGTATCATTTTGCGTACTTGGCGAGATAGGACTTGGCTTATCTGACAATATAAACATAAATATCGGCGGTTTTACAGAACCGTCTGAATTTAATAGAGGTGGGGTTTCTTTCTCATCAAGGATTCGTTTATTCTCGTATGAAAAATCAGAAATTTTAACATTTCCCAAAACCGAAATATTATTCGATGGGGGGAGCAGAGGATATGGGCTTGAAATACCTTTTATTTATTTACATTCGTTTTCGCAAAAGTTTTATTCATACTATGGATTGGGTTTTGCATATGGTTTCGATGGCAACAACAAAAAACAACAAAATAATCAAGGAATTAGTAAATATCGAGAAGGATATGGTATAATTGGACATATCGGTTTAGGATGGAATTTTGAGAAGAATGTTCGATTAATATTAGAGCTTAATCCTATATATCAAATTAATGTATTTGATGACAAGAAGCACTTCTTAATTTCGCCTACGCTAATGGTTGGACTAAGCTTATAGATATGATTGTCAAATAGTAGAAACTCGTCGCTATGATGATCAAGAACATAAAAAATAGGATGTAACAATATCATTAGTATAACAAAATATTTTGAAAGAATCTAATTACAATGAAAGCAATTATTTGTACCAAATATGGTCCACCGGAAGTTCTGAAAATAACTGAAATCGAAAAACCTGTTCCTAAAAGCAATGAAGTTTTAATAAAAATAATTGCTACAACAGTACACATCGGCGATACTAAAGTTAGGCGTTTAGAACCCGGCATGGGAATTATAAAAGATTTTTTTATGAAAGCCTTTATGAGAATTGCCATTGGATTCTTTGGGCCAAGAAATAAAGTGCTAGGAATGGAATTTGCCGGAACAATTGATGCTTTGGGGGCAAATGTTACCCTGTTTAAAATCGGCGACCCAGTTTTTGCATCTACAGAATTTAGGATGGGGGCTTATGCCCAGTATTGCTGTTCCCCTGAAAAGGGATGTATTGCAATAAAGCCAAGCAATATGACATTCGAAGAGGCTGCTCCAATTTCTAATGGAGGATTAACAGCGTTAATAAATTTAAGAAAAGCCAATATTCAATCCGGGCAAAAAGTATTGATTTATGGTGCTTCAGGTAGTGTTGGAACTTACGGGATACAAATTGCCAAATATTTCGGGGCAGAAGTAACTGGAGTATGCAGTACTGGAAATATAGAATTAGTAAAATCAATAGGTGCAGATAAAGTCATAGATTACACAAAAGGAGATTTTACTCAAAATAAAAATACTTATGATGTGATTTTTGATGCTGTTGGTAAAATTAAATCTTCGAAGCGTAAAATTGCATTAAAGAAATCCGGTATGTTTGTGTCTGTTTTCGATATGTCAGGTAACATCAACTTAAAGGCGACAGATTTAGTATTCTTAAAAGAATTATGCGAAAACGGAAAACTAAAGACGGTAATAGATAAATACTATCCAATGGAAGAAATTGTTGAAGCACATAGATATGTCGATAAAGGGCATAAAAAAGGACATGTCGTAATAACATTAGAATAGCAATTAAATTAAACACTTAATCTCAAATATTAACTACCATTCTTGAAAGGATATTATCACAATGAAACTTGAATCAATTAAGACTAAAGGTTTTGCAATTTCGCTTATTGCATTTCCATTAATGTTGCTCATAGGGTTTTTAATGCATCCTAATCTCCAAAAACTTGAGCCACTCCAAACCGTTGAGCAACTCGTCGGAAGATTTCACAATCAACCAATATATCATATTGGACATTTCATCGTAATGTTTGCCGTACCGGTAATAATGATAATTCTGAATAATTTTATGAAAATATTACGAGGCAGAGGCAAATATTTTGGTTTTTGGGGTGGTATTATCGGTTTATTTGGTGCCTTCATCTTAGCTGTTGATAAAGGAGCTTTATGCTTAGTTCTTTCAGCATTTGACACGTTGCCAGAAGCTCAATTTCAACAATTCGTCCCATTTCTTAGCGTTATTGTAAACAAAGCGGGTATGCTTTGGGTAGTATGGCTATTACCATTATTACCAATAGGAGCAGCAATTCAGTCAATAGGATTATTCAAAGAAAATTTTATCAGCAAATGGCAAACAATATGTATCGTAACTGGTCTGCTGCTATTAAACAATCCCGATATTGAATTAATTAGCTCAGTTGGAGCGTTGCTAATGTGTATCGGATACATTCCATTTGCCATAAAGATATTACGGAGACAAGTGATTTTCTCTAAACAGCCTATACTATAAACGGAACTATCGACTAAAAAGAATCTGTAATTTGAATACAACTATAAGTAATTAGACTATTTATTAATCTCATCAAATTGATTAATTTTGTATTTTAAAAATTTAGGAATAGCTGTGAAAAATATATATTACAAAGTAGAAACAATTAGCGAACTGCATGAAATAGTGGGTTTTGAGAAACCTAAGCATCCGCTACTTACAATAATAGATTATTCTGATGTAAATATTAAAAATGCCCCCGAATCCGGTAGTTTTATATGCAGTTTTTATTCTATTAATTTTAAAAAGCATTGCGACTTTATTTATGGCAGACAAGCATTTGACCATCAAGAGGGTACTTTACACTGTACTTCTCCAGAACAGATTATTACATTCAATAGAAAAAAAGAAGCAAATAGTGCAGAAGGTTGGGGCTTATACTTTCATCCTGAATTAATTAGAAATACTGCTTTGGGTAAAAAAATCCATGAATATTCCTTTTTTTCATACGCAGAAAACGAAGCTTTACATCTTTCTGAGTACGAGAAACAAACGTTACTTTCTATTCTAAAACAAATGCAAAATGAATATAATACCAATATGGATCATTATTCTCACGACCTATTAATATCAAACATTGAATTGTTACTAAATTATTGCAAACGCTTTTATGGACGGCAATTTATTACACGAGGCAATCAGAATAAAGATATACTCATCCGATTTGACGAATTTATAACAAATTATTTCAACTCTAAACAACTGGATAAGCATGGTATTCCCAGCGTCAAATATTGTGCAGATGCTATGAATCTTTCTCCAAACTACTTTAGCGACCTTTTAAAAACTGAAACAGGCAAAAACACACAGGAACATATTCATTATCATTTATTAGAAAAAGCGAAATTAATTCTGCTTTGTTCGGATAAAAGCATTAATGAAATTGCCTACGAACTTGGATTTGAATATCCGCAAAATTTTAGCAAATTGTTCAAAAAGAAAGTTGGAACGACTCCAACTGAATTTCGATGCACTACATTCAACAATTAAGTATTAAACGAAAGGGAAAAAAATGAAAATCAATGTAAAAAGTATATTAACCAGTGGATTGATTTCCGGATTAATAATTAATCTAAGTGGAATCTCAATGGTTCCGGTAGTTGGAAATGAAATGGATTTAGTTCTTGCGAGTCGCGGACTCCCTCCGTTAAGTAATATGGCAATGTTATACATTAGTATAGTTTCATTTATATTTGGTATAGCTCTTGTCTGGCTGTACGCCGTCGTAAAGAATCAATTGGGATCTCGGACAAAAACAGCGGTAATAGTATCAATAATATTCTGGTTTCTAACTTATTTTTTAAGCAATGTATCTTTGGTAGTAGTATATGGATTTATGCCCGTTCGCCTAACAGTAATTGGAACTGTCTGGGGATTAGCGGAATTATTATTAGCTGGTGTAGTTGGTTCTAAATTATATAAAGATGCTGTTGAAAATTAAATAATATTTGGAATTATCTTATGAAACTAATAATTATATTGATGATTTTATTAATTCCAAGTGTAGTATTTACACAGGATA
>CAZIIZ010000002.1:0-21663 GCA_964539225.1 uncultured Hyphomicrobiales bacterium
AACTCGATATTCGCACCTTTCGACTGCTCCCAACCGTCTAACATCAGTTTCGCATCGCAATTTTCTACTTGAGTATCATCATTATTGACTAGCGTTCGTCTATAAACGAAATTTCTCCGGTTCGCTCGAAATGCTTTGCTTGAAATATATTCTTGAATGGAATTTCGGTCGTCGCTAGCAAGGCTTTTATTGCAGAATGTTCGAAAGATACGAACTCTCAATATTTTGCCGTAATATTTCAATACCGCTCAAGCAGTCCTAAGCTCCGTAGCCCTCAGGCGAAGTACAGAGCATATCCTTTACTCATCACTCTATCCGCTCCTTTTTCTCTTGAAAGTTGCGTCAGAGTGTCGTTTCGGCTTGCAATCACTATTTCTTCGTCGGAGACGACCACTCCCGGAAGCACTTCAAGCCTCAACCGACAGTCGTTAGCCACCTTTCCCGAAATTCTTCGGCTACTAACTTAGCAAATTCCGGCATAAATCACTCGCTTAGTAGCATTCTCCCTACTTTCGGTCGGCTATATCCGATTTTCCGCTCAAGTTCTACTTGCCGAATAGACGCAAATCGAATAATCGTTCAAAGCACAGAGCTATCAAAGACCGCCCGTTACATTTTGTAACAATTTTTCGCAATCGTCGTTACTTTTTTTTTCTTTTATGTCCATATTTTTTACTTTCGTTTTCTATTTTTAACGTTTAGTATCAGTTTTTTTACTTTCGTTTTCTTTTTTAAACGTTTTTTCTAAGCGTTTTTCGGGGAATGCTCGCCGAACGCCCTGAAATCGGTATTTATCGCCTACCTTTTGCCCTCATTCCGGGCTTTATTCCGCTTGATTATCTTGATTTTCATCTGCTTTCTCCTTGTTTAGCCGATATTCTGTCGCTTTCTCTAAATCTTTCAGCGTTACGACGAGCTTAACGTGCAGAAGCATCGCCATCAACTCGATATTCGCACCTTTCGGCTGCTCCCAACCGTCTAACATTGGTTTCGCAACGCAATTTCTATTCAACTTATCGCACTTCGGCATATATTGATACCAAATATCGGCTTAAGCTCCTTTATGCGTATTAACCTTCGTGATACGAAAGGCGAAATAGAATAGAATTCCGAACGAAATTAAAACGGCACTCAACTTTTCGCTATCGAACTCAACTCGTCAGATATTTGAAAATAAATAAGCTATTGTTTTAGGCTATCCATTTCGATATTTCTTGAAATTTTCGGCTTGCTCGTAGTTTTCTCGATAGAATTCGACTTTTATATCGTCTTGCTCTGCCCAGTCCGTATTTTTTGACTTCTAATCTACTTCGAGCTTTAAGTCTTTAACCAATGCAATGAGTTTCTTTTCGGTATATTCGATTTGATATTTATATTTGATGGGTTTCAGAATATCATGAAACGCTTTTTCTTCAAAAGTAACTCCCAACTCCTTAAACAAATTAAGTACTGTCTTCATATCTCGAAATATTTCTACCAAGCAATCTGTTACATAGTCTAATACTATAATACTCCCTCAAAAAGTATCGATTGAACAAGGCGTTACTTCGATGATATACTGCTCGAATCACTTTTTAGCAAAAAAGGCAATATTTTATGTAGTAATATTTAAATATCAATCAAACAGCTCTAAGCTCCGTAGCCCTCAGGCGAAGTACAGAGCGAATTTTGATTCATTAGACATCATAACGCACCTCTCGACCGCAAAAGTTCAGTCAGGATGCCGTTTCGGCTTGCAATCACTATTTCTTCGGCTATCAACTTAGCAAATTCCGACATATATTGATGCCAAGTATCGAGTTAAGTTCCTTTATGCGGATTAACTTTCGTGATACGAAAGGCGAAATAGAATAGAATTCCGAAAGAAATTAAAACTCCGTTCCGCTTTTCGCTATCGAACTCAACTCGTCAGATATTTGGGAATGAATAAGCTATTATTTTAGGCTATTCATTCCAATATTTATTAAAATTCTCGGCTTGCTCGAAAGATTATCGATAGAATTCGGATTTTATATCGTCTCGCTCTGCCCAATCCGTATATTTTGACTTCTAATCTACTTCGAGCTTTAAGTCTTTCGCAAATGCAATGAGTTTTTTTTCGGTATATTCGATTTGATATTTATCTCTAATGGATTTCAGAATATCATATAACGCTTTTTCTTCAAAAGTAACTCCCAACTCCTTAAACAAATTAAGTTCTGTCTTCATATCTTGGAATAATTCTACCAAGCGATCTGTTACATCACCTAAAACTTCGCTTAGGGTAACAGCCTCTTCCCTATGCCACATCACCGTTTAAACTCTTCCAACTCGTTTTCCTTGAAGTCTTGTCGAAGTTTCGCAGGATTATCCGGTTGATTGATACATTCGCAAAGATAGCGGACACCGGAGCAATTACCGACTACCTCTATTACTCGCCATTGGAGCGGTTGAGATTCTGCTTTGTCGTTCGACTCGGCTTGCACTATTGTTCCGAGTTTATATTTGTATCTCATTACTTTCTGTCAAACTTTTTAAATATCTTATTTCGCTACCTTACTTACTAATCTAATCACGGAACTACCATTCAAATTAAGTTTTATAATTGGCAGTTCAATATTAATCTCAGTCTAAAGTTTAATCCGCAATTTCTCGAATATTCTATCTATTTGCGTGTAAGATAAACGAAATCTTTCAATTGAATCCGAGTTCGTAGCGGAATGTCGTGAATTATTCATCGCATCCGCTAATTTGTCTTTCAGTAGAGCATATACATTATTCGATATAAAGAATTCTTCGCTCTTGTCGTAAGCATTAAATATTTCGTATTTCTTTAGTTCACGAACTACTTGCGAATCACTTTCAAAGTATTTATTGATTGACTTAAAATGCGATAAAAACCATATCTCGAAGCATGGGTTATTCTCTATGATTACTACTTTCGCATTCTTGCCATACTTTTTCAATAATTGACTGAATTTCGTTTGCTCGGTTGAGTTGGAGCGAATTTTATCGCAGTCTATCAGGCAAAATACAATATCATGCTCTTTGGATAATTCATCTGCATAAGCAAAGATTGTATTCAAATCTGAATGCTTCGGTTTGTCGGGTCTCAATTTAAAGCTGCTTAATTTTTCAGTCTTTTTTAAGTTATTGAAATATCCTTTCTCGCTGATACCTTCGCCGATTATCGCAACAGAAAAGGGCAATTCTCTGGTATTGACTCTTCTGCCCATTACTGTACTCCACCGATATTGATTAAATTCGGCACTGCTCCGAACTTACCAAGTTTGTAGGCTTTCGAATATGAAAGCGTCGGTCTGATCTTAAATTCCGCTAAAGAATATAGTTCCGTCGCTCCGGTTTCTTGCTTCTCGGTGAACCATATCACGTCTTTACGAATATCTTCGTAATCGAGCAAGCCGACATTATGCGTTGTAAATAATAACTGAGAATCTCTGCCCATAGTATTTAGCAAAAATGCAGTTACAAAATGATTGTACAAATCCGGATGCAGAGAATCCTCCAATTCATCTATCAAGATAAATGAATCTTCCTTGATAGCTTTTAATAATAAAGCAGCCAGACCGTAATATCTCTTTGTGCCTTTGGATTGAGAATCAGAATCTAATACAAATTCATGCGTTTGCCCATTGTCGATTACTCGATGATTGAAATTCACTTCCAATTTCTTAAATGAATCAGCCGCATCTTCTTTGCCGACAGACTTAGAGAATTTCAATAATAGCTGCTTCAGACTATCATCTATTTCTTCTTCTTTGATTTCGAAATTAGAGATATTGAAGTCTGCCCTATTCAGAAATCCCAAAATTGATGCTTTAGATATTACCGAATCTTTTATTATCTCGTTCGCCCAATAGAACAAATTAGTATTAATATCTATGGATTGATTGAAGCCATAAACAAAATATTTATATACGTCCTCAATTAACGGAACATTCAAATTGTACTTAGCGAATGCCGACAATACTGTCATATTCGGCAGAGTGGATTTATTAATCTGAATATCATCTTCTTTGCTGCATTTCGCTTTATCGCCGAATTTCACTTTTACTCCGCCTTCGGCTAAATGCTCACGAATGAACAGCATTGACTTGCGAGAAGTACCAAAATACTCTAATTTCTCGAATGTAATATTTGCACGATTTAGCCGGACTTGATATATATATTTTATATCGCCGATATAGAAAGTAATTTCAAATTCTCCGTCTTGATGCGGAGTATCCACGTCGAGCATAAACGGAGTAAAGCCGGTGCGATATGTTTTATCATTTTGGGGAGTGATGGCTATATCTCGCAGAAATTTTACGGCATCGAGCAAATTCGATTTGCCGGACGCATTGCTGCCAAATATCGCCGCAAACTTTAGAACTCTGTCTAATGGTTTCTGCACGCAATAATATTCTTCGGCACTAATATCAGAAGTAGCCTCGAAACTCAAGACTTGTTCTGCCTTAAACGATTTATAATTCTTTACCTTAAATTCTAATATCATATCGCTTCGCCGTTATATTTGCAAATATTTTGCAAATATATACATATAATCCTGTATTTCCAAAGATTATTGTATTTTTTTTGAACTAACGCAGATTATGAGATGATTGAAGAATAGCCACACGCATTAGCGTTGAGACTTTGGTTTCGCTCTAATTAATTTCCAATAGCTCCGTGCAGAGTGGTTATTTCCAAAATGGAAACAACCACTTTCTCGTCCAATTCTAAACCTTCCGAAAGACTAAGAAGCCTTAGGAAGGTAAAGATTATGTTTCTAAATCAAGGGCAAGCCCAATTCCGCTAAAAATTTATTATGCTTCTCGGCGGCGGCTTTGGCTCTGCTTTCGATGGCAATTAATTCCTCATTTACTTGCTTCAGATTAATTTCTTTGGCTACTATTGTAGTGCTGACATATCGCGAGATATTTAGATTATAGTCATTTTTCTCGATTTCTTCGGTGGATACTCGGCGAGAATATCTATCTTCTTCGGTACGATATTGATACGTATCGACTATTTTCTGGATATGCTCGAGCAATAATCTATTTTGGCGTTTGCCTTTCTCGAATTGCTCGGCGGCATTGATAAACAGCATATCGTCTTGCTTTTTGCACTTTTTCAAGACTAAGATGCAGACCGATATCCCGGTCGAAAAGAACCAAAAAGTTCAACTACCGAAAGATACACCTTTTTATGCTGATAAAGGATATCAATCAAAGAAAAATCAAGACATTATTAAGGAAAAAGTTGTGATAACCTCCCCAAGGAATAAAAGTGTTCCGAGTTTACTTCGCAATCTTAAATATAAATGATAGGAATGAATATCACAAAGTATTGGTACACTAAGCAAGGAACAAATTATGAAAAAATATATTTATGTTATCGTCTAAATATTACTATTGAGTATAGCTCTACGATCTCAAGATAAATATCCGACTCAGCAGAGATATTCTGCGAAATTGTATAGCAGATGCAATACGCTTTATTTAAATTCGAAAACAAATATAAACGAAGGAACGCCTTGTAAATTTCGGTAAAAGTATACCCCTTACTTCAGCCGTATTGCTATCACAAAATTTATTAATAATATTTGGATTATTTCACGTATAAATATAAGCGGTTAAAAAACAAGCACATTCCCCTAAATTTTTGACTCACAAAATACTTCATTCTTGTGTAATTTGGAATCCTCATATTTTAAACGCTTTAGCTTTTTATGAATAAATAAATCCGGTGCTATTTTTTTGATTTGCTCCATACCTGTTTGTGAAACTATCACGAACCACCCTTCGCCAACTTCTCCTGTGTGGCGAGGTTGCATTTGGATATTACCATTTGCCCAATATATTGATTCTGCCATTAATTCACCATGTGCGTTTTTCCATGCGAATAATTTAGTTAATTCGGGCAACCAACCTAAATATCTTGCTAAAACAGGATTAATAGCAATCCAATTAGATTGTATATCAAATCTATCAAACCAGTGTTCTCTAATTACAATTATACAGTGATCAGGTATGTATATTTTGTGATAATTACAACTTAATTGGTGAAAAATCGAACCGAAAATAGAATTTTCTTTTTTATCATACTTATCACTTACTGCTATTTGATACATATATTCCTCGGTAGGAACTCCCCAATCTAAATTTTTAACTTGATTATATTCAGCTATGATTTTGAAGCTTTCATTATAGTCAAATAATGATTCGTTAAGCCTTACCGATTCACTTATTCTTTGCAACCAATCAGTATCAACACCTCCAAATTCTCTTTCATTAACCGTCTGAATAAAATCAGGTTTCGTAATGGCATTAAAATTAGAAACGGCATAATCATGTGAAATGAATATATCACTTAAATTTTCGGGACTAATCTTTCCTGAATCTATTAATTCATTTGTGACGTACATTATTGCTCTTCGAGCAGCAATACTTCTTGGTCTTGGATAAGAATACTTTAGATTAATTTCATCTAAGTGATTTCTAAGCTTCTTTTCGTATTCAGCAGTCCATGCTTCCTCGTTTTCGTTTCCATTTCCTTTCATTATAGAGCAAGTTCTGTAGATGAGATTGGACTCTCCAATGCCAGATGCTCTTGATAACGCTCTAATTAAATACTCAAAAGGTCTTATTAGCTCTCTCGGATTATCAATGTTGGTATTTAGAAAATATAGATCTAACTCATTATTAATCTCAAATAGTGTATAATCGGACAACAGAAAAGAATATACGCTTGATAAGTCAATATTTGTAGGGTCAGGAATATCTTCACCTAACTCATGCAAAATTTGTTTTGCGTTTTCTCTTAGCAATAAGTCCTTTGATAATGCTATATTTTGAACTATTGGTTTGATATCTTTAATCTTTGGAGAATTCAATTCTCTTAATGTCATACAAATGTCCATAGCAGAGTAATCATCTATTCGTCGGTTTAGTAATTGCTCTAAAGCATAGCCATTATTTTGACTGATGTATTTCGCTAACAGTAAAATAGATTCTTCCCGAATAATTGAAATAGGATTTTGTAGCAGATATATCAAATAATCTATCAAAGTTTCTAAAATCGATTGTTCTATTGATTGAAGCACAGGCAAATCATCAGCAGGAACACTATTCGACATGAGTCTTTGCAAATAACTAAATATCTCAACCCATATTTCTTCTTCAATATAATATTCTGTTAATAAGGGTATTATAACATCAAGTTGCTCAATGTATGAACTTGGATAATCGCTACTTGAAACGTCATGAGCAAATACTTCAAATGCCTTAGCAGATGCAAGAGTAGGGTTTACTTTTTTCAAAGCATTAAAAGCATTAATTCTTGTTCCACCATCAAAATATTTTACCCAACCTGATTCGCTTGACGACTCAATACTCTTATTTGCTAAACTTTCAGCGAGTTCATTATCTCCAATTTTCAAAGCAACAGCACTCAAATGAGCGTAGAAATCCGACTCTTTTCTTCCAACATTAACAATATCGACAATTTCATTAATTTGTACTGAAGTCAAGGACGGTGCTATTTTATCAATAACTTTTGACCAATGAAAGTATGAATTGATTTGGTCTTCTTCTTGAATAATGTTTTTAAAATCGTCATAATTTGTAACTCGTTTCAAAACATCACTTTCTTCGTGATTTTCCTTTAGGATTAATGTGTTAGAAGGTATTGAAGAATAATCTCTTTCGCTTTTTGGCGGTATCTTGAAATTAGAGTAGTAATCAGTTATTTTTATTTCTTTTGATTTAACGAAATTATCAATATCAGAAAGTAAATAATGTCGATTCGATTCATAAGCTCTAATGTTTATAGCTGAAATTATTAACGGCACATATTTTTTTAGAAATTCCTTCTCTAAAATTTCATAACCTTTCTCTAAAATATTTTTTAGCAATGGGGAATTGACTGATTCCGCAAGAAGCATATATAAACCAATGTAAAGTTGGATAATGCACTTGAGTTCCTCTTCATTTTTTGTTCTAGCTACAAAGTGTTTGATAAAAAGACTTATAGAATCTCTGAAATCAACTAAATTGTGTTCCAATTGCCAAATAGTCTGCTCTAATCCGTCATTTAGATTATGTTCATACGCAGCTTCTAATAATTCTTCAGAAGCGTTCCAATACGCTCGTCCTTCAGTAGTTTCCTTTATGTGGCTTAAATGTGATAAAAACCATTTGATTCTATCTGTAGCCTTTGCTGGGTCTTTAAGATTTATTTTTTTAAGCCATTCAATCCATGTGCTAAACTGGTAATCCTTTCGATAACCAACTCCAATTGATTCCTTAGTAGCGTGTTTAAGCCACTTTTTACCAATATCAAATTCCTGCAAAATAAGCCACACTTTCGAATGGGCTATGCATTCAGTAACACGACCATCAATATCACGATTTTCCAACATATAATTTTCGATTCTATATAGCTCTGCCTTTGCTTTTTCGGAGCTAAAACCATTTTTTACTAATAATTTTATAATTTTACATTGCTCGGTTGAGTTCCAATATTGATGATTCTCAAGAAATTCATTGAGCAGATAATCACCTAGTTTTTCTATGTTTTCTATACCATGCCCAGATACCGCATAAATTAGAAAGTCATAATAACTTCCTTTAGCTTGAGTAATTTTATACCAATACCTATTCGAGTGGGAAACGTCTTTATAATAAAATCTGATTATTGGAAATGTTCTTTTTGTGATATCTCCAGATGTGGTTGTTTGCAGAATTCCGTCAGCTAAAACCTGAGTTATCAATAACAGCATTCTTTCAAATTCGACTAATACTTCTTCATCAGAATCTTTTGTTACAGTTGGAACCGCAGAAGTAATTGAAATTCCTTTTCCACACAAGTAAAGTAGTTTGTTGAGTTTAATCAATGGAATAAAGGGGATTAAAGAACCATCATATTCAAGTAGATCTTTACCTAAATTTAATGGTTGTGCAATGCCATTAATCCAACTAAGAGTTTCATCAATATTTTGGGTAACTTTATATACTAAATCAGCAATGAAGATTTTGTCAATTAGTCGTGTTTTATCTTTTGTGAAATAAGTTGTTAATGATGACAGATATTCATTTGCACGATTATTATCTTTTGATGCTATACATCGTTCAATACTATTTTGAATAAGATGGAATATCATATATTCTTCATTCGGTGCAATAGTTCTTGTTTCTTCTAAAACTGCATTAAAATCATCCCATTTATTTTGCTCTACTAAACTATAAGCAAGGTTAGTAATTAACCTTAAACGCAACTCAAATTCTGTTTCATAAAATCCATTTGAATGTGTAAGATTAGAGAATTTAATACTTTCAATTTTTGACAAAATATTTTCCGTTTTTTCAAAGTGAGTGGCAGTATAGATCCATTCTTCCAATGTAACTTTGATTTCATCATACCGATACGAATCATCAATTGTAATTCTTGAATCAGTAATAATTTCTGGATAAGCTAAATTAAACAGAGCCGCTCCTTCTGATTTATGCCCAAATTGAATAAATAAACGAGAAGCCTTTAAAGCGTCAGCATTACTACAATGAAGTACGTTTCCTGTTCTTAGATAATCTCGAGCGATGTCTGGCATTCCTATGGCTAAAAAGATTTCTGTAAATGAGGCTAAGTCAATGTTAAACTGTCGTCTTTCTATTTCTGCCAATGAGAATAAATATCTAACAAGTAGATTAATGTCCTTAGTTTGTCGAGCTATTTCAATTCCTAATTTGCCATCTTGTTTTATTTCTTCAATCGGTCTAAAATCTAACAACTGAGCGGTAAATCTATCTGGCGTAACTTCTAATACAAATTTTTCATACTGTTTTGCTTGAAAGAGATGATGATTCCGTTTCCATGATTTTTCGACCAGTGAGTTCAAATAATAATCCGCCAATTGATTCTGATATTTTATATTTTCATCTTGATCAAACTTGTCTGTCAAATAGTCCAAAGAAGTATAATGAATCAAAAATTGCTTAAATGAATTATGGAAAAACAATAATGAATTTTCTACTTCATTAAACAAATATCTTGCCTTTACTTTAAATGATTTTAAAACACTACGTTCAATTTTCCATTCTTGAACGAAGGAAAGATTGATTGAACCATTAATCCGTGCTATCAATCCTAAAAATTGCACTAGTAACTCTTCATTTTGGATAGATTCCCATATCTTTAAATAATAGTTTTCTATACTGCCGTCAATTTTTTCAAATGAGTTTATTGTATCGTCGATGGAATTAGATTGATAGATTTTTTCAATTAGATAGGATAAATAAAGAGGATGCCCCTGCGACTTTTCAAATATTTGTAATTTTTGCCCATCACTAAGTTGAATTAAAGAATTCAAATTGCTTAAATATTTATAGACATCTGCTTTTTGTAGAGAATCAATTCGAATAGCTCTATCACTCTTCTGAAATGCAGTTTTTATTTCGAATGGAATATCTTCCAAATCGTAAGACTGACTTCCCAAAACAATAAAAACACCTTCTGGAATAGAAAATGGCAAAGGTAATGCACGTAAGAAACTGTCTGTAGTCAATTTATATTCTCTTGGTACATGGTCTAAACCATCAATAATTATGATGGTAGATTGCCCGGTTGCCACAAAGTCTTGCCCAACGGTTTGTAATTGTTCATTGAATACATTTTTTAAAAACACCATATCTTTGTATGGGAGAATCTTTTTCTTGTATATACCTGCTGCTCTTAACTGAAGTACTAAATCATAAAATAGATGAGTAGCATTTCCACGTTCATAATGATTTTGATGAGACGAAGGATTAACGAAATCAAAAGCATAGTATCTAATAACTCTTGATTTTAACCCTTTTGACCATTGATTCAATAAAGTTGATTTCCCAGACCCCGGACTACCCTGCAAAAACAAATAACCACTTGTGTGTTCGGCTAACTTTGAATTCAATGAATCAATGGTAGATTGAATGGGCTGGTATCTTTGCCTATCAACGATTAATTCATGATCAAAAGCTGTTTTAAATCTGTCACTCCAACCTAATCCTCTAATAATATCTTGTCGATTGAATTGAACGCCTCTTTCTGAACTTGCTACTTTCTCAATAATAAAGCGACTAATTTGCTGAAGGTCTTCATCATCTTTTGAGTGTCTAGTGTTATTTACACTAAACTTTTTCTGTTCGTAATTTGGATGAAAATCGAAAACGCGAATAAATTCTTCAAATTCGGTATCATCAAGATTTGTTGCTTTTTTAAACTCTGTAATAATTGGATTCCATTTTGAATCAACTTTTTGGTCTGATTTCAATTTTGTCCAAACCTCTGCAATAAAATTTCCAAATGAACCAATTTTAGTATTTCCGTCTTTCAAAATATCATGAGAGGAAACAGATTTATTTGTAATTAAATACGGTATTACTTTTTTGCTTGAGTTATTAGTTTTTAAACTTTTCCAGCTAGCAGTAATTAACGGAATTAATTCAACAAAGTTCGCAAATGATATAATAGCATCTGCAATTGTCCATTTTACTTGATAAGCGTGAAGTTCTGAAAAAGTAGCATATTGAATATCATCAAGTTTTCCGGCTTTTGAATCTGCGATTCTTATCCATTCAAGAGTATTGTTGATTAGGTTCAAATATACAAACCAAGCGAATTCATCAAATTGAGGCAAATACCCTCCTATTGCTGCTCTTTCTCCGCTCGCCAGAATTTTTTCTTCACTCATTATTTTTCTTATCCTTCATTTTATTTTGCGAATTCGTTTAATTTGCTTATTCTATTGGTATAACCATAATAACTATCATATTGAATTATATCACTCATCCCATAATATCTTTGGGATAAAGCAATAAACTTAAATTAAACAACTATTTGTAACCTAATTGATTCATAATAATATTAACGAAATACATGTTTATAAGATTCAAGTACGAAACCTACGACTCTTCCCCACCATACCACATCACCGTTTAACCTCTTCCAACTCATTTTCTTTAAAGTCTTGCCGGAGCTTGACGGAACTATTCTGCTGATTGATACATTCGCATAGATAGCGAATGCCTGAACAATTGCCGACTATCTCAATTACTCGCCATTGGGGCATTGAGATTCTGATTTGCCATTTGACTTGGCTTGCACTATTGTTCCGAGTTTATATTTATAATTCATTTGCATTAAGTCCTAGCATATTTTCCGACATTTTAACAGAGCTTATTCATTTCCTAATTCTACATTTTCAAACTCATTTATCCATTCATTTAGTCGAGCTTGCAATAGTTTCTTATCAGGCAGATATAGACTATATTCAGACGCATAAATGTTTGCATCTTTGGGTAGTGTTAGCTGCACTAAAGCATCTTTTTTTTCTTTGCAAAGTAATATTCCTATTGTCGGTTTTTCGTGCGGAAGTTTTACATAGCGGTCGTAATAATTCACATACATCTGCATCTGCCCTAAATCTTGATGTACGAGTTTATCGGTTTTCAGGTCTATAAGTACGTAGCATTGCAGTAAACGATTATAAAATACTAAATCGACAAAAGAATGTTCTTCGTCAAAGCTAAATCGCTTTTGACGTGCTTCAAACAAGAAACCTTTACCCAATTCCAATAAAAAGTTTTGGAGTTTTCCGAGAATTGCTGTTTCTAAATCAGATTCAGAATAGTCATGCTTCTCATGTAATCCCAGAAATTCTAATGTAAGTGGATTTTTAATAATATCGCTTGGTTTTTCTATTGTTTGCCCTTGCTTCGAAAGCTTTAATACTTCGTCTTTATTACGACTCATCGCCAAACGTTGATATAAACTTGAATGATATTGTCTGGATAACTGAGGCTCAGACCACTGTTGGTTTTTAGCTTCTATTTCATAAAATCTACGCTCTTCAGGATTTGCAATCCGCATCAAGATAAGATAATGCGACCACCCCAAATTAAACAATGGCAATTCAGTAGAAGGCTTTTGCTGAATTAGATCATCTACATTTTGTTCATCCTCCAATTTACGAGAAGGCTTCTCGTAAATTCCACTTACGGAATAAACTTGAAAAAAACGACGCATATTCTGCAAATTATCAACCGAAAACCCCCTGCCAAATCTTTCCGACAAATTAACTGACAACATTTTGAGAACTGATTTCCCATACTCTGCTCGCTCTTTGCCTTGTTGCTCTTCTTCTACTATCATTCTACCAATTTCGTAATAGGTGTAAACCATTGTTAGATTAACGGCAGATGCTACCTTACGGCGAGAAGATTCTATCAAGTCCGCAATTCTATCGAAAAATGTATTACTCACTAATTTATCACTCATACCTCGAAACCCTTAAATTTTCCTGAACATTGATAAACTCTCAGCTATTATCACTTATTAATACTTGTATTATTGTAAATCGAATTTCTTCACTAAGATATTTATAGAAATACTCTATTTATCGACTTTATTATTTTTCGATATCTTTATCTTGCCTTATGGTAATTCGTATTTTCCTCTAATATTCTATTTATTGCCTTATCGAAATCACTTTCAAACAAGCGATCTTGAACAATTCGATATTTCTCGAACTCGCATTCTGCATGAAGTTTAGCAATTTCAGCTGTAATTGTGCCTGCATTTTTTAGTACATTGCGGTCGTCGAATTCCAAGAATAAATCTAATCTTTTCTCCCAATCTTCCATGGTCATAGGAATATTTCTTTTCGCACGGTCTTCTGCTAAATCTAAATAAGCATTCACAATGCGACCTAGAGATTCGAGTTCTTCTTTGTTTAGATAATTTTTCGCTATAGCGACATCCGTTTTTAAAATTTTTCCGTCGGGACTGTTCCTCCAGCTTGTCAAGCCCATTTTATCCTTTGTACTATCGGCTCGCCTATAAATTAATTCGGCTGTAGTATGCCCATGAATTCCGAAATGTAGTTTATTCTGCACCTTAGCAAAGAAGTTTTTAGTAGTAACGGCATCTTTATTGTAATCAATACTGGTAGCAAAAATATCAGTTACTTTCTGATATAAATTTCGCTCGCTCAATCGGATTTCTCTGATTTCGGCAAGCAACTCATCGAAAAAGTTTTTATCGAGAAACGTACCATTTTCAAGACGTTTTTTATCCAAAACAAAGCCTTTGATGGCAAATTCGCGAAGTACATTAGTAGCCCACTGCCTGAATTGAGTTGCCCTAATGGAATTAACTCTATAACCGACAGAAATAATAGCATCGAGATTATAAAAATCAACTTCTCGAGCTACTTCTCGATTGCCTTCGGTTTGAACTATTCTAATTTTTCGAATAGTTCGATTTTCTTCGATTTCGCCACTTTTATAAATTTCTTTTAGATGATAGTTAATAGTATTTACTTCGATATCGAACAATGCAGCCATTAACTTCTGCGATAGCCATAAGGTATCGTTCTCATATCTGGCTTCGATGCTTTTTTCGCCGGATTGCATAGTGAAAATCAGAAATTCGGCTGTACTATTGCGAATAAAAAGCTTATTGTTCATCTATATATTCCTTTGTCATCTGAACGTTTATATTATTATATTCTGCCGCATTACTTTCTAATTTATTCATCACTTCATCTACCTCTTTCATTAGTCTATCGGTTTCGGTGAGGGCTACGATAATTTTTTGATAGTGCAGAATATCATCAAAGTTTAGAGTTCTGCCTTTGCGGTCTTTGAGCCATTTCTGAGCCGGCTGATAACCACCAATATAAAAATTCCAAGCTACTTCTGGAACGTTGTCAAAATATTGAGCAGAATTTATATAAACCCTGCCAGCCTCATATTTAATCTTCTCTACTTCGTTCGTGCCATCTTCGGGATATTCCGTAATATAGTCTTCTACTATCGGGCTTTCCAATAAATGAATCTGACGGATTTCGCCGCCGAGTTTTCCTAATTTCCAGAATTGTTCTTTATCTGTAGGATACGGAACTCGTGGGAAATCAATCTTCAGAAATTCCTTATATGTTTCTCGGTATGTTGGAGAATGCAGCACCGCATAAATATAATCAAGAATATCTATTGGGGCGAAGGTGTTTGCGGTCTCTTCCTTCTCCGACACAAATTCCAAGCCCAAGCCCTCGGCTATCTTATTCACTATTTCCATGTTTAGATTCGGCGTTCGCTCTGCATTTGCATACATTCCATCTTTTTCTGCGTCCGGATATAGATAAAGAGGAAATAAATTCACACCACCTCTACGAAATACATTTGCATCTACCGGTGTCTTCGAAATTGTTAATAAACACCATCCAATATCACCAACAGCCAAGCCTTGCCTTCCGATGCCTAATAAGATATTTTCCTTTTTTTTCGAATGGGCTAACAATTCCTTCCTTGGTCTATCAACTATAATTTTATCAAAATATATATATTTTCTTTCAAAAGGACGATAACAACATTCTATAATTTCATTGCCGATGTTTACTTGTGACAAAGCAATTTGTGCATCACTAATATTAAAATCACTCGTTGTTTTAATTCCAAATAGTTTAGAAATATTTTCTTCACTCCTTTCAAATGAAGAAAATTTGGACAACCTTCGAACCAACTCCGATTTGCTTTCATCAATACAAAAATGATCTCTGTGAGTTTGAAATCCCATTACGTTTATTTTAAACAGATTGATTGGATTTATCCATTCGTTATATTTTGTCAACATCTCTTCATCAATGCTTTTGAAAAGATAGCTACTATGGAAAGGAGTGAAATTATTAAATTTTATACTATTCAAAGTACTATTGTTCAAGAATTCATACTTAAACTCCCTTTTGCCAAATAAATCATAATGAAATATTTCACCTAAATTTGCTTTTTTCTTTTTGCCTGTTTTAATCAATAAATTAATAGAAACGCCTTGTTCAATATCGAAAACATTGACATCTGCACTGCCATCCGGTGCTGTTTCTTTTTTCTTTGCATTACCGTGTAAATCTATTGTGTAAATTTTGTCATAAGTTTTCAGTAAGTTCCAACGCATACCTCTAAAAGTCGGATTATCTAAAAACCCATGAGGATTGATAAAAGCTACAATACCTTCACCATTTTTTTCAATAAAGTGTTGTGCATAACGTAAGAACTTGACATAATCATCATTGATAAACTTCGAATTTTGTTCTTTAAGTTTCTCTATTCCTCCCGGTTCTTTTTTATAATCTTCCATTAGATTCATTATCCATTCGCCTTTATTTGCACTTTCGCCGGAGTAAGGCGGATTGCCAATTACGCACATCACGGGAGTATCTCGCTTGATGTGATTAGCTTCGTTTGCTTCGGCACTCAGCCAGTTAGCCCAAAGCGTTCCAGTGTCTTGGTGGTGTTCCTCAAGGCTGTTGGTCAGATATACTCTGAATCTCTGATTGGTAGTGGATTTATAGCCTGTGTCGGTTAGCAGTAAGTCCAATTTCAAATGAGCCATGGCATAGCTCGCCATCAGCAATTCAAAGCCGTTCAGCCTCGGCAATAGATGATTATCAACGTAATTGCTCCATATTCCCTGCTGCCCTTTGAACCTCTTATGCACGTGGCGAATCACTTCCGCAAGAAATGTTCCCGTACCGGTTGCCGGATCGAGAATCTGCACTTTGTGAATTTCCTGCTCTATCATTTTGCCCTGCACATCGACTTTGATTTTAGTCTTACTGCTGTCGGCAAGCCCCTGCGGAAGTCCAAATTCAGTTTTCAGAATATCATCTACGGCACGAACTATAAAATTAACCACAGGTTGCGGAGTGTACCACACGCCACGAGCTTTGCGGAGTTTCGGGTCGTACTCGCTCAAGAATGTTTCGTAAAAATGAATAATAGGATCTTCGGTTTGAGTGCTTTTGCCGAAATCCCTCAATAGCTCCGCCACATCGCAAGCCAAAAATATTTCTGCCAAACTATCAACTATCCACTTGATGCGGTCATCAATATCGGGTCCGGCTATATATCCAAACAAACGACGCAGAAACGGATTACTTTTCGGGATTAGTTCCGCCGCTTCCTGTCGACTAAATGTTTGCAGAGTTGGGTCGTGGAATCGAGCGGCAAACATACCATAAGCTATAGTTTGAGCGTAAACGTCGGCGAATCCCTTAGCGTCAATATCGTGGATTAGCACTTGCTTAAACGCTTCTAATTGGTCTTTCAGAGTAGAGTTCTCCTGATTGATTTCGTCGCTATTCAGAGCTTTCTCGATTACTTCCGATAGCAAGCGAGCTTTGCCAGCCATCATTTCCGCTAATTTCTTCGGACTCTTGATAGTCTGACCGATATGAGTGCAAAAATCTTTAATCAGATTCTCGAAAGTAGAAAAGTTTTCGGATAGCGGTTTGATACCTTTCGGAGTAACTTCTGCAATAGCAATACTCGCTACTAACTGCCCATCACGATATAAATAGAAATCTAAATAATCAGTGAATATGATATTGCTTAACGAATCTTTATAGCGATTGAATTGCTCTTTATTTGCTTTCTTGCCGATTAAATCAACGTCTCCAATGTCTTTCGCTTCGATAAATCCGATTGGAATATTAGTTTTCTTTTTGGTGATAATATAATCCGGAGCTCCGCAAGATTGGCGTTTCGGCTCATTGGTCGCATTGATTTCCGGCACTAAACTTTCAATTAATTGCTGCAAATCGCCACGAAAAGTATGCTCAGTAGCATTCCCTAATTTATATCTTTTATTTATATTCTCGATGTATTCTTGAGTAGTCATTTAATATTTTCTATAGTTATTCAAAGTGATGTCATCGCAAAAATTAGCATTAACTTGATGCACAGCAAAATTAAGCAAAATCTTCGGAATTGCAAAAGTATTAAGGTGAGTTATTCAGAATAAATCTTCATCAACAAAATATTTTTGTTTAATTTGCTCCTACTCGCTTCAAAGAAACAAAAATGAAGTAATTGATGATGAGCTGGCTCGTTAACGGAGTCGCAAAAGTTTATTAATTGAATGAAAATATACAGTAGCTTGCTTATTCTAAGTCCATTGATGATAAACGTATTGAACCAGTACCAAATATAAGCGGTAGTACCGGCGAATGGATTAATAACCAAAGAAATCGAAAAAATATTTTTGCGACCAACATCATGTAGCCTCTCCCCCATCTTTAATCTTATAAGTTCAATTATATTATCGGAAAGATTGTTCTTTGGAAATTGTAACCGAGCTGCTTCAACATTAGATTTACTGCTCTTTACTTGCAGATTTTGATTCTTTTGAGGAGAGATATATCGGATGATAGTGGCTTACTGCTGTTGAAACTATTTTGAAAAATACAAATAGAAGCATTTTGATATAGTGCCAAACCTCAATTTCTTCAATCGAAAGTAATTGAAACAGTTGGCAATTGTAGCGGTGTTCGCTATCTAAGCAAACGTGATTATCTGTCATATAATATAAGCAAGTTAAAATAAGATTTCAAAAATAAAGCCGATTTACACTTTTCTATTTATAATTTACTAATTATTTATTACAAAGTGTATTTAATATAGCTAATAACTTTAGAGATGCGTACCATTGCTTCATAAATGCCCGTAGCAAGGCGATAAGTAAACCCTGCTAGTGTTTTTCGGGCTACTGTTGCAACGTTAAGCAAAGGCGACTTATGTTGGGATTATATTTTTGGGCAAGATTTAACGATTAGAGCTTCTGAAATAAAAAATGATAAAAATCTTTTCGTTTTATCTTGTTTTATCTAGTTTTTCTAAGATTAATGTTGTGTAGTAGTTATTTTGGGCAAGATTTAACCGCTTGATGGGCAAGATTTAACCGCTTGATGGGCAAAATTTAACGATTAGGAGCAAGATTTAACCGCTTTGGGTGAGATATAACCGCAAATTAATTTGGATAATCCAACGTTTTTTAGTAGTTTTGTATTGCAATCGTTAAATCTTGCCCAAAATAAATATTGGAATAGTTGTAAGTGTATGGAAAATATAGAACTTAAAAAACATAGTAGTTTAATTGCGATTAACAACAAGAACCTAAGTGTGTCCCAACGTAAATTGTATAATTCTATTTTGTACCTATCGGCTAAACAGTTACAAAAGGATAATGACAAGTCAATATTCAAAATAAAATTTTCCGATATTATGAAGTTTTCTGGGTATGAGGACACTAACAATCGAAAGTATTTCAAGTCCGCTCTTCAGACATTGAGTGAGACTGCAATACAAACCAACATTCTTAACAAGGATAATATTAATGAATGGTCAACTTTTACCTTATTGTCCCAGGCATCAATAAAAGATTATGATGAATATGTTACCGTTGTTTTCCCTCCTATAATTCTACATAATATCATTTTTCCATCCATTTATGCACTATTAAATTTGAGTATTGTGAATCAATTAAATAGCCGGTATGCCCTACCTTTGTATGAATTGTTGGTTGACTTTAAGAATATGAAAAAAGTTGTATTAACAATACCAAAATTGAGGGAAATTCTCGGCGTTCCTGATGATAAATATTTAGTATTTAGTTGGTTTAAAAAAGGTGTAATAGTTCCGGCTGTTGATGAGGTAAATAAAAAAACCGATATTGAGGTCGAGTTCGAATTAGACAAAGATGATGGGATTTACAAAACAATAACTTTTAGTGTTAAGAATAAATATGATTCGATGTCTCCAATTGAATCTAGTGCTTTTCACTTGTTAAAGTCAAGAGGATTACCAACAAAAAGTGCTGAACGATTTGCCAAGCAATTGAGTAAGCAGAGTATTTTGGAAGCTATAGATATTCTTGAGCGTGCGGTTAAAAAAGGCAGCGTGAAAAATAGCACCGCATATCTAACCAGAATTTTGAAGAATGTCGAAGTTGATGAAGATGTAACACCATCTGAGACGGTGGAAAAAATACCACCATCTGAATTAATTCCACCATCTATTCCTAAGAAAGCTCTGCAAAATACTACCCTATTTAAGGAGTACATTAAGAACAGAATCAATGAGTTGGTTGATTCATTGACTACATTCGAATATAATAAATTTATTCAGGAACAAAATTCATTCACCATTGAACACTTTGTTGATAAGGGAATTATTGACCAAAATAAAAACATAGTCAACTTTGCTCAACTTAGAGAGAACTTTGTGTTCAAGGGGTGGATTGAAAAAAAATATTTAGATGAAGAATTAGAATATAAAACATTTATAAATAATTATGGAGAATACAATGATTAAGGAGATTGGTGGATTGTTGGTTCACCCTATTGCAAACATTATGCCTATGATGAGTGTTATTGAACTTGATGCACTCGTATTGGATATTAATGCTAATGGATTGCGTGAACCGATTTGGATGTTTAAGAAGAATGGTGAAGATTATATTATTGATGGTAGAAATCGTGCTATTGCTTGCAATAAAATCGGAGTGATTCCAGAATATAGATATTATGATGGGAATGAAGAATCATTGTTGAATTTTGTTATTAGTTTGAACATTTCTCGTAGGCACTTGAATTCTGGACAACGTGCGTGTTTAGCCGTTGATATCTTGCCGATGATTGAGGCACAGAATGAGCAGAATAGAATTAATAAAATTAGTAAGTCTAGGTCAACAGGTGAAGCATCGGGGAAAGGTGAGAAAAGCAGGGATATTGCAGCAAAAATATTTTCTGTAAGTGGGAAATATATTTCAAATGCCAAACGGTTGAAGAATGATAATAATTTGTTTGAGCAAGTGAAGTCTGGCGTGCTTACATTATCCAAGGCGTTAACATTGCTTGAAAAGTCTGAGACGGTGGAAATAATACCACCATCTGAGGATTTAATAAAAATATCAAAACCGCAACCAATCCTAACAGTCGCACCAATCACTCTAACCAGAGCAGACAGTCGTAAAGTTGAGGAATTGGTACAACTCCTTGGAGTATCTGAACAAAAAGCTACTGAATTTATACTAAGCAAGAAAAAACCAAAATCGACAGCTAAACCTAAAAGTTCATTCTCTAACAGAATTGAATTCAAGGTGGACGAATCCGAGAAAGAATTGCTGATGAATTTGGCAAAACAAAAAGGAATTAGTTTGTCTGAGATGCTGCGCGAGGTAGTCAAAAGTATAAAGTGATAATAATGGAAGAATTAACTACGATACTAAGGAGTAATATCTATGGAATTAGAAGAATTAAAAAAGCAGGTTAAGATTAAAATGTTTAATTTGCAGTTGGGCTATTCGGTAGCAGAATACTCTTTAGAAAAATTAATTGAAGAATTGATTGTAAAGGATGGGCAGGCTTATGAAGACATTTGCGATTGGGTGCATATTGAGGCTGGAAATATCCGACATGATTTCGTGCAATTATAAATACTCTATTCCTTGAAGTATTACTATAAATTATCGAAATCCGATAAAACAAAACAGGGGATAGGGCAATCGCTGATTCGACAATAGCAGACGCAATCTCGGATAGATTAGTACACAACTCATACCAAATCGAATTTCAAAGGCAATCTCTTTAGCGTAGAGCCAATTATTTACTGATTATGTAAACAATATGGTGAAAATAGTGGTATCCTTTGAACGAAATACACACCATATCACAAAGCATTCAGAGCTTTTGCAATTACAATTTTTATTTAGCAAATAATTCCGCAGATTCTATTGTCATTTTAAATTTAGGATGTCTTTTTCTTTTGTTTTATCATTTCTTCATATTGTTTTTTTTCTAATTCAAAATCGATATAT
>CAZIIZ010000003.1:0-20932 GCA_964539225.1 uncultured Hyphomicrobiales bacterium
CTTGGATTGGCATACTTTAGATTTGAAGTTCCATTATCGTTCGGAGCATCCATTTCTTATTGATTTCTCAAATTACGCATTTTACAAACAACAGCTTAAACCTTTGCCAAATAAAGCTGATTATGTCCCAATTAATTATATTCCGGTTAATGGTGTTTTTGTAGATCATACAAACATAGAAGAAGCTGAAAGTATAATTTTGATTTTAGATAAAGGTATTGTAAAATCTTCTGATGGAAAATATCCAACAATTGGGATTGCTACTTTTAACATATCTCAGAGAGATTTAATTATTTCTAAAATTTTGGAGAAACAAAATGATCCTAAAGAAATTGATTTCAAAAATAAAATATTAGATTTGCAAGAAAACGGTATGTTTGTAAAAAACTTAGAGAATATCCAAGGTGACGAAAGAGATATAATAATTATTTCAACTACTTATGGCATTAACCGAGAGGGAAAATTTGCTCAGCGATTTGGACCTATAAATTCAGAAAAGGGCTACAGATTGTTAAATGTTATTATTACTAGAGCTAAATCGCAAATTGTTGTATGTAGTTCAATTCCAGAAAAATACATAAATGATTATCAAAATTATTTAGCAACTGAGGGAATTAAAGGCAAAGCGGTATTCTATGCGTATTTGGCATACTGCAAAGCAGTAAGTGATGGTAATGAAGAGTTGCGAAAATCAATTTTAAACACATTGGCTAGTTGCAATGAATCAAAGGAAATTACGAAAGAAGACGAAATCAATAAATCGCATTTTGGAAATTCGGAGTCGCCTTTCGAAGAAGAAGTATATAATTGGTTAATTGATTATTATAGTCCATCGAAGCTAATTCAACAATATGAATATGCTGGCTTTAGAATTGATATAGTTTATCAGTCTGAAGTAAAAGGTGTTCCTAAGATAGCCATTGAATGTGATGGAGCAAAATATCATTCCAGTCGTGAAGCATACTTATATGATAGACATAGACAAAAAATATTAGAGCAACATGGGTTTGTTTTTCATAGGATTTGGAGTACAAAGTGGTGGCAAAATCCAGCTTCTGAAATTCAAAATTTGATTGAATTTATTGCAAATGTTGAGTCAAAGGTAATTAAACATTAATTGAAAAGCATAAAGCTGGAAGTAATTGCCTCAATCTCAACAAGTATCTAAAAATATAATTGAAAATCCTCCGCGCTCATCTGTATAGTTATATATCGCCGGAAATGATGCCGACGATATAATAATTTTACAATCATTTTTTTTAAAGGAGTTTTTCAGATGAAAAAAGCTTTAGTTTTAGCGATGTTTATCGCTATGTTCGGCGGAGAATTATTTTCTCAGCAAGCACAAGTAAAAGATAGCGAAATAATACCCGAAGAGAGAAATCCAGCTTTGGCGTTCGCTTGCTCGGCGATTATGCCCGGTCTAGGGCAGATGTACAATAATCAAAGTGGGGCGGGATTTGGTTTCCTCGGAGGAGTAGTTGTTGGTTTAGGAATTGCTTCTTATGCTGACGGAGAAGATCAAACTGAACTGTATAGAGTCGGTTTGGTGGTAGCAGGTGCATCATGGCTTATTTCGATATTCGAGGCAGTATTTACCGCCGAATCTATTACCAAAGAAAGCCGAGAAAAGAAAGCATTACTAAGGCGAAAAAATAGCGAATTAGGCTATATGTTCGATAACGGTTCTACGCTTAATCTTGAGCCTTATATGAAAACCGATAGACTTGGTTTGAGTTTCAGCTATAGCTTTTGATAAATATAATTTGCTACTAATCATTACGCAAATTACGTAACGTAAAATGCGTTATGCACTCCAGCATAACGCATTTTTGCGTAATGGTAAAACTATCTAAACAAGGCAGTAGCCAACATCGCTCAAAAAAGACATAAAAAATAATCTGTTTACATAATCTAAATTATAGGCTATTAATTACGCATATTACGAAACAAATGGTCATTAAATCTATCCATACACCATAACGAATATCTTCAACAGATAATGAGGCTTAGTCTTGTTCACTTAATACTAATATTTGTGAATTATTGTCATATATCACGCCTTATTGCTTTGTAATATAAGCACTTAACCACGTATCAGACGAGATATTCTCCATCGTCCGCTTGAACAATCCTAAGCTCCGTAGCTCTCAGACGAAGTACAGAGCGGTTCTTTTACTCATCACCCAATCCACTACTCTTTTTCTTAAAAGTTGCATCAGAGTGCCGCTTAGGCTTGCAATCGCTATTTCTTCGGCTATCAACTTAGCAAATTCCGGCATAACGCACTCGCTTAGTAGCATTCTCCCTAATTTCGGTCGGCTATATCCGATTTTCCGTGCCGAATAGACGGAAATCCAATAATCGTTTGAAGCACAGAGCCATCGAAGAACCAAGCATTTACATTTTCTGACATTTCCTTACTTGACTCTTGACATTTTCTGACATTTTCACTCATATTATTGACTTTCCCTTACTTGCGCTGACATTATTAGTACGTTTTCTAACAAAAACTAACTTTCCTTGACATTTTATTAGGCATTTTTCGGAGATTTCTCGCCGAACGCCCAGAAATCGGCATTTATCGCCTACCTTTTGCCTGCATTTCGGGCTTTATTCCGCTTTAATATCTTGATTCTCATCTGCTTTCTCCTTGTTTAGTCGATATTCTATCACAATTTTCCTTCAACTTAGCACACTTCGACATATATTGATGTCAAGTATCGGGTTCAAGTTGTGCATGCGTATTAACCGACGTGATACGAAAGCCGAAATAGAATAGAATTCCGAACGAAATTAAAACTGCGTTCCGCTTTTCGCTATCGAAATCAGTTCGTCGGATATTAGGGAATGAAGTAACTATTGATTTAGGTGATTCATTACGATATTTCTTGAAATTTTTGGCTTGCTCGAAAGATTGTCGATAGATTTGCCTCAAGCCTGTGGCAGACAAACATGTTTGGCAGTTTGATTTATCTATCTTCGCCATAATCTTCTGGTTAAGCAAATCGGATAGAGCCTGCATTACTCAATTTGCAAGAAATTCGGATTAGGTGATTATCGCAAAAATAAAACATCTTAGAAACAAAAAACAATTACCAACAGTTCAGATTCATTATTCTGATTTCCGGTTTGCATTCCAATATTCATTGATGATATTAAATAGATCGTCAAACTTAATTTTGAGTGAGTTGGAGGTGATACTTACCGGAACTCCGTACAAGTTAATATTCATTTGCATCATTTTTCGCTTAAAACCGCTTTTCTGATTGTCGATAAATTCTTTTTGATTTTTGATTTCGAGCATGATTAATTTGGTTTTTTTTATCTTAACAACCAAAATATTTTCGATTTCGCTCCATGGTATTTGTCCGACGGATACTCCGCTTGAATTGTCTGTTAACCCCAGACTATCAATAATAAATCCTGGTTTATTGTCGAATAATTTTCGGAACATATAAATAGCACAAAACCCAAAAAATAAAATTGTAACTATGCCCAACACAAAAATAAACGTCGGATTGGCGGCAGAAGAATTGCTTACTGACTCTGGATTAGTTACAAACCGAACTCCACCGGCAACAAAAATAATAGAACTTATTAGCATAAGCATCAACTTGTTTTTACTTACTGGTATCTCAATTTTCTCTGTTGTATATTTCACTTTATTCCGATTATTATTATTAAATTTGTTTGTCTATGTTATACCTTAGTAATCTCCAGAAAAAGCAAGAAAAATAGTTATTCTGAGGTTATAAAGAAAACGATGTCTTCACTAAAGAAAATTGACAATCGAAATTGATCAAATGCACAAAGAAATCTAACTTTTACTTCTATAACAATAGATATTCTCTTCATCCCTCGAAACTAATCATTTTTACATAAGTTGAAAGTACAACTCCTGCTGAGAGTTGTTTTAATCTGACGGAACTACAATGTTACTAACGTTTAACAGCTAAGCTGTATAAGATTAATTCTTATCTTTACTCCGTAGGAGTTAAACGTTAGTAATAAAAGGTACTTCGCCCTCATCTACTAACTCATTAGGAGCTTAATCGAACACTTATTGATTTTCAATATTTATTAATTATCAACGAATTCTTAGTCAAAGCTGACAAAATAAATAACTTTCTTCACTTGCTTACGTATTCTCAGCAAGGATTTCCAAAATTAAGGAATAAAAACATATTATCCAAAGCAATAAATCAGAACGGTAATGAATTAGAATGAGAATCGTAAAATGATTAAGCTGCATTACAGCAAGCAATATCCTATCTTTACCTACTGAAACATTTCGTTTGTCGATATATTTTTGTCCATCTTGCGGAATTACCTTATTTTTGCAATCATTAATTATTGAATAAAGAGAAATTATCATGTCTAAAACTCGACAACCTGCTTTAGGTTTTATATTTATTACGCTTTTGCTCGACGTAATCGGCTTCGGATTAATTATCCCAATTATTCCGAAATTTATCACGCACTTGATTGGTGGCAATTTAAGCAATGCTTCGCTTTATAGTGGCTGGCTAATGTTCTCGTTCTCAATTATGCAATTTATATTTTCGCCAATTCTGGGCAGTCTAAGCGATCGTTATGGTCGCCGTCCAATATTATTAATCTCGCTATTTGGTTTCGGATTGAATTATCTCTTAACTGCTTTTGCTCCTTCGATAGTATGGCTGTTTATGGGAAGAATTCTTTCGGGCATAACCGGAGCAAGTTTCAGTACGGCATCAGCTTATATTGCCGACATTAGCACACCCGAAAACAAAGCTCAGAACTTCGGACTAATTGGTGCCGCTTTCGGTTTGGGATTTATCATCGGTCCGGTATTAGGCGGAGTTTTAGGACAGCATAGTATTCAATTGCCATTTATAGTAGCGGCAGGACTGACTTTTACTAACTGGCTTTATGGATATTTTGTATTGCCCGAATCACTTGCCAAGAGTAAACGTCGTCGCTTTGATATTAAGCGAGCTAATCCGGTTGGATCATTGAGGCATTTAAGAAAATATCCGGTAATTACTGGATTAATCGGCTCGTTAATTTGTATTTATATAGCAGGCTTTGCTACTCAGAGTACATGGACTTATTTTACAATGGAATCATTCCACTGGAATGAATCAATGGTAGGCTATTCCTTGGGATTAGTCGGACTGCTGATGGCAATTGTACAGGGCGGTTTAGTTCGTATCGTCAATCCAAGACTTGGTCTGGTAAAATCAATTTATACCGGTTTGTTCTTCTATGGCACTGGTTTATTGATGATTGCTTTCGTGCCGCAGGGCTGGATGATTTTCCCTCTTATGTTGCCTTTTAGTTTGGGCGGACTTGCGAATCCTGCTGTGCAAGGTATTATTTCTAATCAAGTGCCGGACAACGAACAGGGCGAATTGCAAGGAGCTTTAAGCAGTTTGATGAGTCTCACGTCTATTGTCGGACCGTTATTGATGACCGGATTGTTTTCGTACTTTACTTCGCATAAATCACAGATATATTTTCCGGGTGCTCCGTTTATGATGGGTGCTGTATTAGTTGGGCTTGGTGCTATTCTGGCTAAAGGCAGTTTGTCAACCATAAACAAAGAACAGTACATAAGTGCCGAAACCGTAGTTGAGGCTTAGTCGTTTGTATGCTATCCGACATAATTCCGGAAGTAATGCCGGGATTATGTCGGAGCTGTCCCATGACATGTAGAATAAATTTGGCATTTTGAGCGTAGCGAAGAAATCGTTCTTACGATTCAGCGTAGCTAATCTATTCTTCTGAAACTAACAGATAGTATAGATACTTCGCTAGGTTTAGTATGACGAATTATATCTGTTTAATACCTACGGGACGAATTCAAGCTTTCTCAAAAATATATTTTACCTAAGTCCTATTTTTTACCCGGCTTAATTAAAAATTGAATACCAATATTTAAAATTAATATACTTAAAAGCCACAACCAATACCCCAAATCCTTATGCAAAATTTGTCCCTCGGAGCCGCTTTCACTTATTAAAATTTTTGTCCAGAACAAAAACAAAATAGATAAAATAGACGCTAAATTCACATAAATTTTTGAAGAATTATTGTTTTGAATAAAAAATACAATAGAAGCAAAATATAAGGGATTTGCTAACCATATTATCCATTCCAACAGTCCACCTCCCAGTATCACCATTGAACCCGCCATAAGTAATTCTACAGATGGAAGGGATTTTATTCCTTCAAAATCTTTATATGTAACTGCATTTTGAGTTAACGAAATAAAATATACAGAAAGACTGATTAGAATTATCAACCATTTCGCTTTGGAATTTCTATAAACTTGAATTATATTTTTCATATATTTTTCAATTATTTCTTATTATTTTCTATCAATGGCTAGAAATTCTATTATGGCATAAAGTATTAATTTACGAATACTTCCTAATATTTCGAACGAATTTTACGAAAAATAAATAACATTTCCGTTCCGTAAAATTCTAACCATAATTTTTCTAATTAATAATTGCGTAGTTCATGTTATTGATATTTATTTATCCACTATTTCGTGGTTTGACTGCCCATCTGTTTACCTAATTTTTCGTATTCTATGTCGTTGGATTCCCAAAGCTCAATTTTATTGCCCTCAATATCCATAATATGTGCGAACTTGCCATATTCATAAGTCTCAATTGAGTCCAAAACTGTTACTCCTTCAATTTTAAGTTGCTTCACGAGAGACTCTAAGTCCGCTACTCTATAATTTATCATAAAATCTTTGTCCGAAGGCTCGAAGTATTTAGTTTTCTCATTGAATGCACTCCATTGCGAAAAGCCTTTTTTAGTGCTGTCCGCTCCTTGATACCACTCGAAAACTGCTCCATATTGATTTGTATTCAGTCCAAGATGCCTGCTATACCATTCTCTCATATTCTTCGGGTCTTTGCATTTGAAAAATATGCCGCCTATTCCCGTTACTCGTTTCATTGGTTTGGGTTCGGCGGTTTGCTTTGCAATTATCATCTTGAGAGCGTAGCCCGAACCGAACGAAGCCGCAAGTGCCAATATTATTAATGTCTTCTTTATCATTATTTTATTTTCGTTTTTTTGTATTAATCTCTAAGTTTATCGCTATTTTTATCTGTCTAAATATATTTAAGACCGTTGTAAAACTCAGCAACCTCGTCGTTGTAATTCCGGTTTTGTAAGTCTTCGAGCAAATCGTTCTTACGATTCAGCGTAGCTAAATACCGGAATTACAAGTTGGTAGCAATATTAAAAATGTTTAAAATGGTTAGCCAATTAGTTAACTTATTTCTTTATCCAAACATGAGTAATTTCGCCAAATACATATTTGCGATAATCGCTTTCTTCTTTGTAAGCTTCGCCAATATATTCTTTGGCTTCTTGTGTGTAAAAATCGTCGATAGTTGGAGTAGTAATTTGCGTTAATTTACACTCAAAAATTAGTCGAGCTTCTTTGAATGATATATCTCTAGACGGAGTTTGAACAGTAGTCAAATCGACTTCTTTCATTTTCTCAGTATCTCTACCCGATTTACTCCCCAAGAAGAGCATTTGTTGTTTAAATTCTTCCGGGAAGTAAGACATAGTATATGTTTGCTCCTTTTGTATCATTTCGAGAGTATATCGGTCTGCTCTAATAAGGCACCAAGTAACGGGTTTCTTGAAAAGCATTCCCAATCCACCTCCGCTACCAATCATTGAATTACAACGATCTTCCTTTCCCGCAGTAATTACAAAATAATCTATTCCAACTAACTGAAATACATTATCACTTATCTCATTCGGAGATATTTGCCGGAATAATTGATTAAATTCCACTGTTTGCTGCATTTCTGCCATCATTTACTTATCCAATTATGTTAAATAATGTTATTTATTATTCTTCTGTATAGAATTTAGTTGTTTCTTTAATTCATTGGATAAGTCGGCTTTTTTGTATGTGATTTCATTTGAATTCTCACAGTATGTTAAACCATTAGGACCTATCCATTGTTCGTAATCACTATTTTTAATAGTTGTAAAATGCGTCCATTCATTATTCTTCTGTATGTCTTGGGTTGTAAACTCTCCACACAATATATACAATACCTCATTATTCGGCTTGATACTGTATCTAAATTGAACATTACGAAATTCTGTAGGTAATGGTTGTTGGTTTTTATAGAAATCATCAGCAGAAATATCAATTATTGATTTTACCACTGCGTCTATTGAGTCTTCTGATATTATGGTAGGCAAATTGCTCTCTGCTTTAACTTGAGGCGAATTTAGCTGTAAATTACAAGATATTGAATTACTTGATACTAGGAAAAATATCAATAATAATACAGGAATACACAATTGTATTTTCTGTTGGACAAATGTCTGCTTACTACTTGACTGTTTGTTCATTTTATTTACTTTAAAATTGTACATACTATTTACAGGCTTTGATCTTCCCGTACGTTTTATTTTTAATGTCAAAGATTGTTTATCTGCATCAAATACTTGTTACTATAACTATCGAATTTATGCAAAGTACTAAAACTTGAATTGTAAACATGCGAATCTTAAATTTCGTATAAGCGACTATAGTAGCTACTGAAATTAGTTTGCTACAAAACCCATTAATCTGCGAACTTTATTGGCATTGCTCTTAGTTGTCAAATGCTCCAATAATAAGAAGGCAACATCTATCGCAGTGGATGGATTCCAAGATGTAATCATATTGTCATCTATTACGATAGGCTGATTCAGCACATTAACACCAAATCCCCGCAACGCTTCTCGACGAATAGAGTTGCTGTAAGTAGTGCCTTTTTTATCCTTTAGCACTCCACTTCTCCCCATTGGCAAAGCTCCAACACAAATAGACGCAATATATTTATTATTTGCTCTGAAAGCACGAATTAAATCGAGGAACTCCTCATTATACGCATCATTGTAAAATCCATACTCCTCGAATCCGCCCGGAATAACTAATGCGTCAAATGTGCTTACATCAATATCGCTAATCAGATAATCAACGAGAAAACTTTGATTAAATGTACTCTTAATTTCTTTTTTTAATCCGCAAGTAAACAATTCAGTAGAATTATCTCCTTCGACTAAATTCCAGCCAATGACATCTATAAAAGCACTTGCTTCGAATATCTCAAATCCATCGGCTAATAACAATAATACTTTTTTCATATTTAATTATACTTGAATATATTTACAATTTCTTTTCCTATAATATCAATCGTACCATATTGCTATTTACTTGTAGTTACTGGCTATCTACGCTGTCATTAGATTCCCATAATTCAATTTTGTTGCCTTCGGCATCCATAATATGTATAAATTTGCCGTAGTCGTAAGTCGCAATGCTGTCAAGAATGGTTACTCCGTTATCTTTGAGTTTATTGATAAGTCCTTCGAGGTTCTGAACACGGTAATTTATCATAAATTCTTTTTTGGATGGATTAAAATACTCATCTCCTGTTTTAAATGGACACCATTGGAGCGAGTTAATCTCTTCGGGTTTGTTAATGTTTCTGGATTCAAAACTCGACGAACCCCAATCATTAATTTCAAGCCCTAAATTTTTAGCATACCATTCTCGGGATTCCTGCGGATTATCCGAATAAAAGAAAATTCCGCCAATTCCAGTTACTTTTGGAGTTGAATTGTCAGATAAAGTTGAGTTGTCTGTTTGCTTTGTTTGCTCTTCCATCTTGTCTCTTTCCTTTAGTTATTTAATAATCGCTTGTTAGAAGTCTGACGAGTAATATTATTGTGGGCATTCTTATTTCTCAATTTTCGTTTGTTAATTTGGACTTAACTAATCAGCTTTTATTTATCAATTTTACATTATGAACTTTAATGTCGATAAGAATTGGTTTCTTTAGAGCTTTACCTTCGCTGTTTCTCGGTGTTACAATTCTTGAAACAGGGAATAAAATATCTTTAATTATTTTTTGTTCTTTGACAACATTGGCAGCTTTTGCCAGTTTACTGATTACTTCAGCTGTATAATTATGTTGAATTAGCACACCTGTGGTTTTATCAAAGTGGAATTCTTGAATTTTACTATGAGTTGGGTAATTATCAGGAAATATTGCTTCAAGTACCCCATCAGCTTTTTCTGTCCAAATAATCTCATCGTTAGTTAACAATCGAGGTAAAGTAAAATAATTCCATAAAGCATAATTTGCAAAATAAGCCATGTCTAAGTCATCCCAATATAAAAGTCTTCGACCATAAGGGAAAAAATCTCTCGCATTGTTTCGTTCAGCAATTATAATGCCGTCTTGATTCTCTAATCTTACATTGTTCCCATCAAGAACACCAGAAATGTTTTTGTCTTTACCTATAGGAGTAATTCTGGAAAACGGTTTCCCGACCTCCATTTGAATTTTGACATGTTCAAAGAAAGGTCTTCTTTTTAACGTAAATGCAAGCCCTTTGACTGAAACTTCGGCTTCAATATATTTCAAATTACGCCAAGACTCAATTCCTCCATAGGCATTAATTGCATTTTGTGCTGTTTCGCTCAACATCATCTTCCTTTTATTATATTTGTTTTTACCCTATTGCGTCGTCTGCTGACTAATATCACTTATAAATTTAACTAAGTACTCTCAATAAAAACAATAATGTTGTTGTCGTTTTTATCACGACCAACTATTTAATAAATTACCGCCAATTCTTAAAGCCATATTTTATTTCATAAGCTGCTTTTTGCAAAACTTCGTCGAATGATCCGGTGCCATCAATTTTAGTAACGCCATGAATTTGATTATATTTCATAATTACTGGTACGGTTTTAGTTTCGTGTTCCTGTAGTCTCTGTACGATCTTAGCGGTGCTTGTGTCGTAAGGCATACATCGAATGGTCTTGCTCCGAACGTCTAATCTGTGAATTAATTCCAACATCGGCACTTCAATCTCGATAATTCTTGAGATTGACGAATTATGCTTTTTCAGCAAACCATCTAAAATGTAAGACTGTACCAAGGTGCGAGGAAAGCCCTTGAATATAAATCCTTTCACGCCATTCCGCTCGTCTAATTTCTTTTCTATTAATTGCACTACGATTTCGTCCGGCACTAACTGCCCATTATAGTATAGTTTCTTAATGGTATGCCCTATTTCAGAATTCCGTTTGATTTCATTATCGAGCATATTGCCTGTTGAAATAAATTCTAACTCAAACTGCTTCGATAATTCTAAACCTATCGAACCCCGACCAGAACCCGGATAACCGAATAGAACAATATTCATCAATTTCTTGTCTAATATAGTTTTCAGAATTTGCTCGATTTGAATATTTACTTCTTCTATAGAATTCTCTCCGTTGATAGGATAATAAATTCCTTTATCTTTATAAAAATTCAAAATAGGCAGCGTTTTATCGTGGTATTCGCGAAGTCGGTTGCGAATAACTGTTTCGTTGTCGTCGCTTCTGCCGGAAGTTTTTCCTCTGTTCAGCAGACGATTAACCGATTCCTCTTCCGGCACTTCAATGCTGATTAAAGCATCCAACTGAGTGTTTAATTTAATCATCAGACCTTCAAGTATATAAGTCTGAATATAAGTTCTCGGGAAACCATCGAACAAAAAGCCATTGGAATTAGGATTGTCGGTAATAGTATTTTCGATAATTTGCACAATTATTTCGTCGGACACTAATCCGCCGGAAGCAATTATGCTTTGAGCTTCTTGCCCCAGCTTGCTCTGTTCGGCTATTTCTTTGCGGAGCAAATCTCCGGTCGAGATATAAAATAGTTTATATTTTTCAATTAAGAATTCGGACTGAGTACCTTTTCCCGCACCCGGAGGACCAAAAAGAGCAATATTTAGCATGACAACTCCAAAATTATTATTTCACTTAATTGTAAGACACGAAACATCAAAGAAAATAGTTTTGCTTACTTGATTTATCTATAATATTTTGTTAAACTTAGTATGTTTTCTAAGTAGATAGGGAAATATATACATTTTATGATAAAATAAAATTCAGATGTCCTACATCTGGCAAAAGTAGGACATATAGGAAATACTTGTTTTCAAAAAAAGAAACTTAGAAAATTACAAATCAGAGAATCAGGTTAAAGTAAAAAGAATGATAATAAAAATATATTAATTTGGAAATAAATCTATAAAATGATGATTTTGTATCAACATACCTGCCACGCCTCTCATAGAAGCACACTTTGGCAGGTTTTTTCATTTTATTTAAGTATTTAAAAAGATAAAATATACCAAACCAGCATTAACTATACCTCAACAAATTGAGCTACTGATTTCTCGTGGCTTAATAATTCAAGATTTAGCCTTTGCCGAACATACTTTGTCGTTCGAATTATCAGCAAATTGGTATGCAATCAAAGAAAATTTTGGTGATGCCGATTAATTTGGTAAATCGCTAAAAAGCTTTATAAAGGAATTTGAACTATCCAAAGAAGTATTTATCAAACATTATAAAAGCAAGTATTCCGAAGATGAGTTCCCGCCTTCGTGGATTGCACTCGAAATATTTACATTCGGACAATTATCCGCACATTATTCAAATTTGTCGGATAAAAAAATCAAACAATTAGTAGCTAATTCTTTTAATTTAAAAGCTCCGATATTTGAGTCTTGGTTGCATAGCCTTTCGTATTTGCGAAATTTGTGTGCTCATCATTCTCGACTTTGGAATCGTACCTTAGGAGTACGTCCGCTTATCCCACATCCAAAGAATCATAAGTGGATGCTAAACAAGGATATTCATAATAATAAATTATATTATATTATTCCCTGTGCATCATTCAATATTTACTAAATATCATTCATCCGCTAAATACTTTTTCAAATAAATTATTGCAATTGATGTCAGATTATTCGTCGATTGATAAAAGAGTAATTGGATTCACTTTGAATTGGGAGTCTGAGCCCTTGTGGAATAATAAATCAGAAAGACAGTAAAATTGGAAATCGTAGCTTTTTCTGGTGAGTGGCATCATTCCGTGGAAAAGATGTATCCCACTCCGGAAATTGTTTTGATGTATTTTGGTTTATTGGGTTCGACCTCAATTTTTTTGCGGAGCTGTCCGACAAATACTCTCAGATACTGAATTTCTTCAGAGAATGAATTGCCCCAAATGCTTTCTAATATTTGCTTATGGGTTAGAGCTTTGTCCTTATTCATCACGAGCAATTTTAAAATTGCATACTCAGTCGAAGTCAAATTTACAACGGATTGATTGATTTTAACGATTCTCGAAGCCAAATTTATTTCAAAATTATCAATATGAATTATGGGACTTTCGAGATTTGGTTCTATGTGCCTGAGAGCTACGCGAATTCGAGCCAATAATTCCCCGGTATGGAATGGTTTAGTAATATAGTCGTCAGCTCCGGCATCCAGCAGCTTAATTTTTTCGCTTTCGCTACTGCGTACCGACAATATAATTACTTGAGCCGCACTCCATTCTTTTAAATTCTTAAGCACAGAATAGCCGTCATCGTCCGGCAAATTCAAATCCAATAGAATTAATTCCGGATTATACGAAGCCGCTAATTGAACGCCTTGCTTTGCAGTCTCGGCTGTAATGCACTCATAATCGTTCACCTCAAGCGAAATTTTTAATAATTTGCGAATCTGAGGCTCATCGTCTATCACTAATATTGTTGTTTTATGTTTCATATTGGCAATTCCGCTACAAATATTAAGCCAGACGGCTGATTGTTTTGCACTCTAATTACGCCTTTATGCGACTCGATAAATCCTTTAGCTATCGACAGGCCCAATCCAGTGCCGCCGGTTTTGCTATTCGGCACTCTATAAAACTTATCGAATAATTTGGCTAATTGCTCTTTAGGCACACCGCTACCATTATCTTTAATTTCAACAACGCACTTGTTTATTAACAACTTAGTCGAAATAGAAATAATTGTTTTGTCTGGCGTATAGATGCAAGAATTCAGTATAATATTGAAAAACGCTTGTCTGATTAATCCGTAATCAATTTGCAAGAATGGATTCGAACTGTCTAAATTCAATTCAAATTGTCGCTCGCCTTTTTCTTTATTTAATTGATTGACTATATCGAGCAATAAATCATTAATCGAGCAAGCAGTTTTATTTAGCTTAATATTTCCGGCTTCGAGCCTGTTAATATCCAGTAAATTTTCGACCAATAAATCCATTCGCTTCGATGCTGAAAATATTTCCTTAGCTAATTCCAACACGATACTGTGATTTTTAATTACTTTTTCGTCGAACAGCACCGACGATGCTCCCGAAATTACGGCTATTGGAGTTCTGAATTCGTGCGAAATTGAGTCAATCAAAGTGTCGTACAGCTTTTGAGATTCTTTCTCTAATTCCATTTTATGGATTTTTTCCCTCGACTCTTCTTTCTCGTAAATACCGGACAATTGAGTAATGAATGAATGAATTAAATTCTCGGATTCAATACTTAATTTCGATAATAAATACAAAGCCAGCACTCCGACTTTAGTATCATTAATAGTGATAGGAATAAATTGACAAATTGCGTCCGGCAGATTATCCGTAAATTTTCCGGCGATTTGATTATTATCAATGCACCATTTAGCAATTGATTTCTCTTTATCCGCCAGCTCCCAGATTTCGTGAGAGCTTGCATAAAATTGCAAATCGGAAGTCAAGAAAGTAACGTTTACGTCTATATTCTTGTCGATATGGTCCAAGGTGGTCTGAATAGCGTCGTATTTAGTCTTCGCTTCTGCTAAATCTTTAGTAAAATTAAGCAAAGCCAGATTATTTCTTTCTCTGATTTTTACTAATTGCTGCTGCTTCCGAATTTTCGTAGCGAGAAATCCACTGGACAATGCAACCACGAAATTTAGCACTAAAGTCATTACGTCCTGCAATTTTTCGATATGAAGAGTAAAAAGCGGTGGAATGAAAAAGTAATTCCAAATTAATGAACTCAGTACCGCTGCAAATATTATTGGTCCTCTGCCAACGAAAAATGGCAGTACGATTAAGTTAAGTAATAATATCAATCCAACGGTTTGATAGCCAATTGTCTCAGTAAATGGCATACATAATAATGATACAATTATAATACTCAAAGCCGAGTATAGATATTCTTTCGGTTGAGATTGAAATTTGAAAGTTTTATTTCGCTTTACTTCGGTTGCTTTGATTTTATTCGGTCGCACTATATAAATATCTATATCGCCGCTTTCGTTTATCAATCTGTCTATGTAATTATCTTGTCGAAGATAGTTCAATATATTATATTTAGCCGGTTTGCCGATAATAATCTGAGATACGTTATTCTTACGTGCGACTTCAAGCAAGCCATCTACCAAATCATTATTTGCCGTAGTTATTACTTCTGCTCCGAGCAACTTAGCAAGCCGAAGATTCCGCTCAAGCTGTTGATTGTGGCTTTCGGTATTGATAGTATTGGTGCGTACATATACGGCGTACCATTTAGTTTTCAATGAATACGCAGTTCTGCGAGTCCAGCGAATTAATTCTGCGGAAAATGGACTCGCCCCTATCGCTACCAATAATTTATCTCCAGCTTTCCACGGACCTTCGATATTTTTTTCGCTCATATAGTCCACGAGATCGCTCTCTACTTTCTCAGCAGTAAGCCTCAAAGCCATCTCACGGAGCGAAATTAAATTTCCGGTTTTAAAAAAATTATGAGTAGCCAATAGAGCTTTGTCGGGCAAATAAATTTTGCCTTCGCTCAAACGCTGCAATAGCTCTTCAATCGGCAAATCAATTAACTCTATGTCCTCCGCCATTTCCAAAATCGAATCAGGTACAGTTTCTTGCACGGTGATTCCAGTAATTTGCTCTACGGTTTTGCTCCGGCTCTCAATATGCTGCACATTAACGGTAGTAAACACATTAATACCATTATCCAATAATTCGATTACATCTTGATAACGTTTATTATGATCCATACCGGGGACGTTTGTATGAGCCAGTTCATCGACGAGTACATAATCAGGCTTCATTTTTAACGTGGCTTCTAAATCAAATTCCTCAAATTCTATACCTTTATAGATTACTTTCATTCGGGGAATTACGGTAAAACCCTCTACTAACTCGGCTGTTTCTTTTCTGCCGTGCGTTTCGATATAGCCGACTACTACATTTTGCCCTAAGTCCAATAAGTCCTTAGCATGCTTGAGCATAGAGTACGTCTTCCCCACTCCGGCACACATTCCAAAAAAGATTTTCAGTTTACCACGATTCTGCTTTGCTTCATCTTTTTGGATTCGCTTTAATATTTCATCGGCATTTTTCATAATTATATCTCGCTAAGTTTAATGTTCAATTTTAATACATTAATTCTTGGTTCTCCAAATATAAACAAATCCGGCGATTCAATCATACTTTTGATTAAATTATTCACTTTTTGCTTCTGCTCAGAATTATAATGTCTCGCATTTGCTATCCTATCGACTTGAAAATATACAGCCTCAGGAGAAATTTGCGGATCGACTCCGCTGGCTGAAGCAAACAATAAATCTTTAGGTATCTGATTAATTGCGATATTGCCGTGATACTTTCTGATAGTATCTACTCTGGCTTGAAATTGAATTTTAAATTCTTTGCTAACCGGACTTAAATTGCTACCGCCCGATGGCATTGGATTATTGCCAATTGCCGACGGACGACCCCAAAAATATTCGGGTTTTACGAATTGTTGTCCGATTAATTCCGAACCGATAATTTTTTGATTTTGCTTTATCATCGAGCCATTAGCTTTTTCGCTAAATGCTAATTGCGAGAATCCGCTAATTGCCAAAGGATAAATTATCCCGGTTATTACGGTCATAACAATTAGTAATTTCAAAGCTATCCATAAATTTTTCATTGCCTTACTCCTACACTAATTTCAAAAAATTAAGCAAAACATCAATTACTTTAATTCCGATAAATGGCACTATAAGTCCGCCAACGCCATAAATAAATATATTTCTTTTTAATATAGAAGCTGAATTTTTAGCCTGATATTTCACTCCTTTTAATGCCAAAGGTATCAATGCTACTATTATCAACGCATTGAAAATTACCGAGCTAAGTATCGCACTTTCCGGGCTAACCAAGCCCATAATATTTAATTTAGAAAGCACTCCAACGCCATTTACGGCATACAATACTCCGAAAATCGCAGGTAATATTGCGAAATATTTAGCGACATCGTTGGCGATACTAAATGTAGTCAAAGCACCACGAGTCATTAATAATTGCTTGCCGATTTCTACCACGTCAATTAATTTAGTCGGATTGCTGTCTAAGTCCACCATATTTCCGGCTTCGCGAGCGGCTTGAGTGCCTGTGTTCATCGCTACGCCGACATCAGCTTGAGCAAGAGCCGGAGCATCGTTTGTGCCGTCGCCAATCATGGCAACGAGTTTGCCGTTTGCTTGCTCGTCTCTGATACGTTTCAATTTATCTTCGGGTGTAGCCTCGGCTATGAAGTCATCTACTCCGGCTTCGGTAGCAATTGCAACTGCTGTCAAGGCGTTATCTCCGGTAATCATTACGGTTTTGATACCCATTTTACGCAATTGCTCAAAGCGTTCCTTGATGCCGCCTTTGACCACGTCTTTTAGCCGAATCACGCCCAATACTTTATAATCTTCAGTTACTACGAGCGGAGTAGAACCTTCGCGAGAAACTCGTTCTACAATTTCGCTTACTTCGCTCGGATATGTTCCGCCATGATTTGTTACGTAATTTTTAATAGACTCGGCTGCACCTTTGCGAATTTCAATCATCTTTCCATTTTCTCGAATGTCCACACCGCTCATTTTGGTTTGAGCAGTAAATGGCACGAATGAAATAGAATCTTCCTCGAAATGGCGACCACGAATATTATATTTTTCTTTTGCCAATACTACGATTGAACGTCCTTCGGGAGTTTCGTCCGATAACGAAGACAATTGCACTACTTCGGCTAAATGCTGTTCCTCGATATTATTAGCAGGAATAAATTCAGTAGCCATACGATTGCCGAGCGTGATTGTACCGGTTTTATCAAGTAATAATACGTCCACATCTCCGGCTGCTTCGACGGCTTTACCGCTTTTAGCAATTACGTTTCGCTTAGTTAATCTATCAATTCCGCTGATACCGATTGCCGAGAGCAGACCGCCGATAGTAGTCGGAATCAAGCAAACTAAAAGCGAAATCAATATCGGCACGGTTAAAGTAGAATGCACATTACCGGATGAATTAACCGCAAATAGTTCAAATGGCTTCAGCGTAATCACGGCAAGCAAAAATATAATAGTCATACCGCTTAATAATATAGTCAAAGCGATTTCGTTCGGAGTTTTTTGTCGCTTCGCACCTTCCACGAGAGCAATCATTTTATCTAAAAATGAATTGCCTTGCTCGGAAGTGATTTTAACTATAATTCTATCGCTGATTACTTTTGTTCCTCCGGTTACTGCACTTCTGTCGCCCCCACTTTCTCGGATTACCGGAGCGGATTCGCCTGTAATTGCGGATTCATCCACGCTGGCAATGCCTTCAATTACTTCGCCGTCCGATGGGATTAAGTCTCCGGTTTCGCATACGACTAAGTCATCTACCTTGAGTTCGCTTGATAATACTTTTGTCTCAGACTTATCTCGAAGCAATCGAGCAAATGTATTGGTACGCATTTTTTTCAGAGTTTCGGCTTGAGCTTTGCCTCTGCCTTCGGCTACAGCTTCCGAGAAATTCGCAAATAATACCGTAAACCAAAGCCAAATCGCAATCTGGAAATTAAACGAATTGAATTCGCTTACAGTAATCAATGAAGTAATTATCGCCCCGATAAATACGATAAACATTACCGGATTTTTAATCTGAATTTTCGGATTCAGTTTCGCAAATGATTCTTTAATTGCCGGAAGAATCAGACTTTTATCAAATGTTTTATTGTTATTCATATCATTTCTCCAAACTAATTAATTGTCATTATTAAATGTTCTGCAATTGGTCCAAGCGATAAAGCCGGCAAGAAAGTTAATGCCCCAACTATCAAAATTACTGCTATCAATAGAAATCCGAATAAAGCATTGTCTGTATGGAAAGTACCGTTCGACTCCGGCGTAATGTTTTTGACAGCTAAATTGCCAGCAATTACCATCACCGGAATTATTATTGCGAATCTGCCGATTAGCATTCCCAATCCAATCATTATATTATAAAATGGAGTATTCGCATTTAATCCGGCGAATGCTGAACCATTATTTCCGGCAGCGGAAGTAAAGGCATAAAGTATTTCAGAGAATCCATGAGCCCCTTTATTGAGCAAACTGCTGAGTCCCTGCGGTATCATCACAGCAATTGCCGAGAACACAAGTATCACAAGGCTCGGAGCAATTACAGCTAATATAGCCATCTGTACTTCCTTCGCCTGAATTTTCTTGCCGAGATATTCCGGCGTTCGCCCTATCATCAGTCCGGCAATAAATACGGTCAGAATTACGAAAATTAGCATTCCGTACAGTCCTGCACCCACTCCACCAAATACTACTTCGCCGAGCATCATATTCAGCATCGCTACCATACCGGACAGCGGCATCAATGAATCGTGCATTGCATTGACCGAACCATTTGAGGCAGAAGTGGTTACGGTGGACCAAAGCACGCTGTTTGTAATGCCGAAGCGTGTTTCCTTGCCTTCCATATTTCCGGCAATTCCTAAGCTATGATTCATCGAATATTCTGAGATCAACGACACAGAAAGTCCAATTAATAGCAAAGTCATCATAACCGAAAATATTACCCAACCTTGCTTGGTCGAACCTACTATTTTACCATAAGTATAAGTCAAAGCCGCCGGTATGATAAGAATTGCCAACACTTGCAAGAAATTATATAGCGGCGTAGGATTCTCGAACGGAAAAGCAGAATTAGTATTGAAGAAGCCGCCGCCATTTGTGTCGAGTTGCTTAATTGCAATTTGCGATGCAGCCGGTCCGGTCGGTATAATTTGCTTTGCTCCTTCAAGTGTCGATATTTCAGTATAATGGTTGAAATTCTGGACTACTCCTTGAGAAACTAACACTACAGCAAATATTATACTTAATGGCAATAATATATATAGCGTAGTACGAGTCAAATCCACCCAGAAATTACCGAGATCGTCGCTCATTCTGTTTCGGATGCCACGAGCCAATGCCAAGAATACTGTGATTCCGGTGGCGGCAGAAACGAAATTCTGCACTGTCAGACCAATCATTTGCACAAAATACGAAAGCGTAGTTTCGCCGGAGTATGATTGCCAATTAGTGTTAGTCATAAAGCTAACTGCGGTATTGAATGCTAATGTCGGTTCGACGTTTGGCAGATGTTGCGGATTCAATGGCAAATATGATTGAATCAATTGCATCAGAAATACGAATCCGAATCCCAAAGCATTGAACGCCAATAGTGCGTATAAATAGCTTTTCCAATTCATTGATTCATCTCTATTGATGCCGCTGAAGCGGTAAATCCAATTCTCGATTTTGTCGAGAAATCTAAAATTCAGTTTATTCTCTACTATTTTGTAGATATATGAACCGAGCGGTTTCGTAAGTAGAATCAATGCCACTACGAATAGAATTATCTCAATATAATTTTGCAATTTCATAATGCCTCCTAAAACTTTTCGGGTTTGAAAAGCGAATAAAATAAAAATCCTAATAACACTATCGCTATTATCGCCAATGCGTAAAACATTTCACCACCTCAATCATTAATTACATATTTACTTGATACAAAACTAAGGCTATTAGTATAAGTATAAAATATGGCTTTTAGCTGTGAACATAAAGATTTTATAAAGATGGGAAAATATTAATCAGATGGTGGGGTGTTGATCTACTGACAAGAAGCGTTCAATTCTCGGATTATACCGGCGAACTCCAAGCGAAAGGTAGTAGTTAAGCATTTACTCTAATTACTCTTTCAGAATTTTCGTAAAGA
>CAZIIZ010000004.1:0-20624 GCA_964539225.1 uncultured Hyphomicrobiales bacterium
TACGCTGAACTCTAAGAAGAGTTTAGCTTCGCTGAATCTGAAGACAGATTTCCTGTATCCGCTCGAAGACTCGCTCCACAGGAATGACAACTCAGAGAGATGTGTATAATGGTTAGCTTACGCAGGAATAACAATCCAAAAAGATGTATATAATGATTAGCAATTGGTTTAATCGTTACGGCAAAGTATTGAATACAAATAACTTCAATACGAACTCCAGCGACAATAATAGCATCGCAGCCAGCACCAGAACGAAGTATTTATCTTCTTTATGAGTATAAGCTTTTTCGTTGATTTTGGTCTTTTCCATTTTGTCGATGCTTTTATAGATATTCTCTAAAGCTTTATTCGTAGTAGCTCGGAAATAATTTCCTCCTGTATATGAAGCAATTTCTCGGAGCAGATCTTCGTCGATTTCTACATCCATATAGACGTATTGTTTGCCGAACGGAGTATCGGCAAGGTACGGAGCTTTGCCCTGAGTGCCTACTCCAATTGTATATACTCGGATGCCGTAGCTTTTCGCCAAATCTGCCGCAGTCATAGGCGAAATTTTGCCCGTATTATTTACACCGTCGGTAAGCAAAATAATAACTTTGCTCTTCGCCTTGCTATCCTTCAGGCGATTAACCGCAGTCGAAAGTCCCATACCAATAGCGGTGCCGTCCTGAAGCATTTTAGTTTTAATATCTTTAAAGAATGATTTCAGAATATCGTGGTCGATAGTTACCGGACATTGAGTGAAGCTCTCTGCGGCAAACACTACCAAACCAACTCGATCATTCAGCCTATAATCAATAAACTCCTTAGCCGTCGCTTTAGCCGCTTCAAGTCTGTTAGGCTTAAAATCCTCTGCCTCCATCGAACTCGACACGTCTAAGGATAGTACTATGTCAATACCCTCGGTTTTAACGTCCTTCTCCGACGAAATTATCTGTGGACGAGCCAGTGCGACGATAATCAATGCAATAGATAAAAACCGTAGGAAATTCGGCAAGTAACGCAATCGCTGGCGTATAGTTTTTTCGCTCTTCATTATGTCTGGCACTTGCGAGAATGTCAACGACGGACTACGCCTTTTTTTGTGAATAATTGAAAAGATGAACAGCACCGGAATGGCTATCAGCAGCCAAAACATCTCCGGATTCGCGAAAGTAATATTCGACCAATTTATAAATGGAAAGTGCATCGTTCTAATTCTATGTGAAACATAATTCTATAATTTTACAGCACTCAAAAATAATATTTTTTTCGCAATCTATGCCTATATAAAATAAAAAATCCAAGATTGAATGATTAGTTCGCCCTTGGATTGATGATTATTATTGATTTGCTTATCTATTGTTTTTATTCAGTATTACTTCTTTTTGGGTTTTGATACTTTTTTCTTGTAATTTCCGTCGTAGGACACTCCGTTACCGGCATCATAAAAGCAATCAGGATTAGTTTTATTATCTACTTTTACTATTACGCTATTACCTTTTAGAGTAAAATATACCGGGCAATTATCTCCATTTTTATAAGTAGCTTTATCACCACTGATTTTCGCTGAACCTTCCATTTGCCCCATATTAGTGCCATTATAGCAATCGAATGCGAAATCGAAACTATTCGCCGTAACCTTAGTAATTTTTAGTAAATAATTCTTATTTTTTAACCAAGTGCCGTCCCACGATTGGGCGAACATAATACTCGGCAGAATTATTCCTATTATCGCAATTAAAATCAATTTTGTTTTCATTGTTTTTCCTTATTTTTAAATCGTTCTTTTCAAAGCACCGCTTTGAGAACGAATTTCAGTTTTGCCTTGCTTGGTAGTAACGGCAATATCTTCGCCCATCCAGCGAGCTTCGACCGCAGCGGTATTAGAAATTGTTCTTTGCAAGATGCCTCGTTCGTTCAGCATTTCTACTTTGCCACTAATATTAGTAGCTAATATCAGATTCTGCTTTTCATTGAAGCAAGCATTCAAAATATTGCTTCCGAATGAACGTTGCAAAATGCCCCGCTCATTCACTACTTCAATTTTTCCATTCTTTATTTTTATTAGGTTCATAGTGTCAGCTCTGATCTATTTCCTAGATTTTAAAAATGAAGTTAATAAATCACCAGCCACTTTTGTAACTTGTTTAGTATCGATATTTTTTGCAGCATTTTTGCCGAGTTCGAGCATTTGCTTACTTGCATTTTTTGCAAGTTCTTTGTTTGATTCATTGGCTACTGTCTTAGTAACTTCTTTGATAATATCGAAAAATCCCATTGTAGTTCTCCTTGATAATTAAATGAATATTTATACTAAAAATCCCATTGTGTGTTTTTATTATTTAATGCGTTTCCAACGTTTTCAATTGATGCTAAATTTTTAAACGGACTTGATGTTGCAAGTTTATTAATACTATCTAAGCCTAAAGCTAATTGATTTATATTACCTTTTAGTAAAGCATCATCAATTACTTTAAATTGTTGGTTAAATATATCTCTTCTTTCATCAAAAGTTTTTTCCAAATATGTCATTAATATAGTTTTTTGCATATCAATTTTAGCTAATGCTTGTTGTCTTACGCTATCTATTTCCATTCTTTTTGTAATTTGTAATTCTTGAAATTTCCTTACTTCACCTGCCATATTCGTAAGAGTTTTAACAACTTCTAATGCCTCGGTTGGATTTTTAATTGCTGAAACACCTGCTATGGTTAACTGTGTTGCAATATTGTCAACAAATTCATTTTCTTCTACTTCGGTCATTTCATTTGAAATAATTTGTTTCTTGCTACTGCTACTATTCTCAGATTCTAAAGTAATATTTGAAGAATATCTTTGTTTAATTTCTACTGCTTTTTCCTCAATATATCCAGTAGATTTATTTTTTGCTTCTTCTATTAATTTTTCAGATTTGTCAATGGCTTTGTTTTTAAGTGTTTCAACAGCATCATTTCCTAACTCAATAGCAATATCTTTAACTTCGTTTTTTGAAAATTCAAATAATTTATTAAATAAAGTATTCTTTTTCATAATATATCTTCCTTATAGTTGTGTATTTAATATTGTCTTAATCTTACTAGCAACAATCATTGTATCATTCGATAGGTCGCCATTTTCATCAAAAATAGGAGCACGTGCTAATTCACCAATAGATTTCACTAATAATCCATTCCTTTGGAAAACTTCTTTGTGATAAATATCTGAAGGTTTAAAATCCGGAATTAATGGCTCTAAATACAGTAATTCTTTTACGGTTCTTTGTGTTAAACTTAACGTCACATCCTTCAATTCATTAACTCTTTTAGAGATTCCATCCATAACAATCCATGATTTCTCCATCTCGCCAACTTTAATATCAACTTCCTTTTTATAATTTTCTGCTTCAGTAAGCTTTTTAGAAAAATGGGTGGATGCAATTAGCCCTGCTGCTATTATAGCAAGACCACCAGTAGCAGTCCACGTTAAAGTTGATAAAACAGCCGTTCCTACTGCCATTCCGCCACCACCAGCAGCGATTGATCCGCCTCCTAACCAAGCTAATACGGCATTTGATGCAGCAGCACCAGACAATGTACTTATAGCAGTACCCGTAGAAGCTGTAGCCAAGGTTGTAACAGCACCTGTTACTATGGCAGGGACTCCAGTTAAGGCTGCTGCTCCTATAGCCGAAGCAGCGATTGTCGTTGATAGAATTTTCGAAGCCGACATTTCTAAAGATTCCAATTCTTTTATTTTATCTTGCTTAATATCTAGTTCAGTAAGGAAATCATATTGATTTGTTTTATTTTTTTGATCGATGTCTTTTAAAAATGACAAAAATTTCCCGATGGTATTTTTTAAACTTTCTAATCTTATTTTTCCGAACTTGTTAATTTCCAAATTTAATTGAATTCTATATCTTTCAGTTTTTTCAGTAGCTTCAAAGTATTTCTTTTCTGCATCATCCTTTATAGTGTTTGCTTGTTTTCTATCCTGAGCAGCTTGCACACCAGAAACTTTTTTAAGGATTTTTAAGATTTCCATTTTTGACTCCATTGATTTTAATAATGTTTTATTTCTTTTATTGAACCATTCTCTTCGAATATTTTATAGTCTCCCTTGAGAATTCCATCAACATACTGAGTTTGAATATAAATTGCTCCCGATGGATAATAAGTTAATTCACTCCCAATTTGTTTACCTCTTGAATAATATTTCTCAGTATTAACTTTACCATTTTTATAATACACTATTTCTTTTCCGACCCTAACATTATTTTTTTCAAAATATTTCCGTCTTTTTTCTCCCGATTGATATTTTTCAATAGTTTTTTTTGGCTTAATTATCCAATATACTACAAATAAAATGGTCAATAATATTATTGCTATCAAACCAATTTGGAATTCAATTGAGTAACCCATTTTTACCTCCTTAATAATATGTATTCAATAAATAAAATGCTTTTCAAAAATAAAACATACATTTTTACATTACACCACTTAGTCCCAAAATGCAAATTTTGAAATTCAGGTTTAATTTCTAAATTTAATTATACGCAATATAAGGTAAATAAAAAAGCCCCGAAAGTCGTAATGAGGATTCGGGGCTTTTGAATGGGAAAGTCGGCAGATTGACTGAGAATTTTCCTGCTTAATTTGCTTGTGTTATATTTTTCGAGCGAACTGCTGGAGGCGTTCCGAGAATTTTTCTCTGTATGTTTCGGATACAGGGAACTCCAAATTATTACTAAGAATTACTCTATGATTATTTCCGGTTTGGTATCTCTTGATATATCTCAAATTTATTAAGTGGCTTCCGTGAACTCGTACAAATCCCGAATCGCTTAATGCTGTTTCCATGGCTTTTAGCGGACGCGAGATTAATTCACGGCTACCATTGATAAATGATACGTAGCAATAATTATCGTTCGACTCGCAATGCACTATATCATTGATGCTATGTACTAAGGAACCGCCTGCGTTTGGCAGAATAATTTTCTCAGGGCGTTCGGTCATACTCGTTTTGAGAACTTCTAATTTTTTGTCGAGCATATCGTTTTCTGCTGAATCGGAATATCGCTTCAGAGCCTCGGTCAGAGCTTTTGCATCGAATGGTTTCATAAGGTAATGCAGTGCCGACAGCTCGAATGCTTTCACGGCATACTGCGAATGAGTGGTAGTAAAAATAATTTTGTAGTTTTTATGCTTAGTCTTTCTCGGCAAATCGTAACCCAATCCATCGGGCAAATCAATATCTAAAAATACTAAACTCGGCTTCATCCTATCGACTAATTCAATTGCGGAGTCTAATCTTGGAGCTTTGCCGAGTATTCTGTGTTCTGTGCTAGTATCTTCGAGCATAATTTCGAGCGATGCAGCTGCGTTTTCGTCGTCTTCTACGATAATAATATCAATCATTTTCATTCCATTTCAAATTGTTTTATATCATTTATTGCGGTATTTCGAGAGTAATTTCAGTTCCGGATGTATTATCTATTTTTAAATTGCCATTATGTAGTTCGGCTAATTCTTTGCAAATCGACAGACCGAGTCCTGTTCCTTTTTCGTTATTTGTACCGGCTTTGGACTTCACTATTTCGCCGGAATTAATTTTATCAATTATTTCGTCGGAGATAACATCGCCGAAATTTCTTACCTTTATTTGGACAACTGCGTTTGAATTGTCGGCTGTTATTTTTATAATCCCATTTGGTTCGCTAAATTTTATTGCATTTGCCAATAGATTTCTAATGATTACTCGCAGAATATTTTCGTCAGCTATTATGTTGCTGTTCATATTAATTTCTGTTACGATTTGTAATTCTTTTGCGGCGATGGCATCGTGTTGGAATTCAATTTCTTCGCTTATTAATTCGTTCAGATTCACTTCTGCCGGATACAAAGACATTGCTCCGAGGTTCAATCTCGACCAATTCAATAGGTTATCCATCATCAGAAATAAGCGATTGCCGGAGCTTTGCAGATTCTTGAAATACTTGATCCTATCAGCTTCGCTAATTCTGTCGTATCGGCTATTGATTAGGTCGAGCATTTGCTTCTGCGATGCTACCGGATTCATCAAGTCGTGCGATATTATAGAAAATAATCTGTCTTTAGTGCTATTCGCTTTGTCCAATTTCGCATTTAAACTATTTATAGTCTTATACTTGGAGTATATAAAATAAGCTATGCCGGAAATTATTAGAATGATAAGTATCGCTATGATTATTGTATAAGTGCGAGTTTGTTCTTCATCTCGGATGTTAGTATTGTATTCATCTTCGGCTCGCTTTAAATCTAATCGTGCAGTCAACTTGCTTGCATCATTTTCTCGCATTTTAGTTACCAAGGAATCTGTGATTTCTAAATACAACAATGCTGAATCAATTTGCTGCAATCCCTTAAATGCTTTATATTTTTCTAAGTTAATTTCCCAATTTATTCCATCGTCGGCTTGTTTTGGTACTTTTTTCAAATTAACTAAAGCGGAATCAAATCGACTCATTTTGTTATAAATTTTTCCATAATGAAGTTCCAAAGGCAGAGCTAAATTAGTATATTGAGGATACTCTTTAAATGCCTTGTCGATATAATAAAATGCTGAATCATATTTATTCAGTTCCGTATAGACAAAGGATTTCACACGATAAAGAGTAGCATAGCCGAAGTCCAACTTCTCTTTCTTTTCTTTAGATTTAGCATAGAGTAGCATTGCTGTATCAGCATAAGCCAAAGATTTCTGATATTCTTTCAGAAAGTGATAACGGCGTGCTATAATATTAGCAGAAGCTGCCTTAGGATAAGTATCTTTACATTTTTCGGCTATAGAGTATGAACGAAGGCAGTAATCCAATGCTTTGTACGTATCATCAAATTGCTCAGAGACCAATGTTAAATAATTTAAACAATGAATTTCCATTTCGTAGTCTTTAATTACCGATGCGATTCTGTAACCGTAATTCAGAGATTTTATAGCATCGGAATATCGTAATTCACGAAAGGCGACCGAACCAACATTTTTGTATGCTTCGGCGGTTTCTTTATTATCGCCTAACTCCAAAGCTAATTCTAAATGTTTCTGGCTAAGTAAGCCTTGTATCTCGTAATTATTCCAATTATTCTGCTCCAATTTCAATTTCACGATTTTGATTTTAGCTCTATCGTCGGTACTATTGGGCAAAATAGATTTGAATAACGAATCCTGATTAACTTTCGCAAATAGGAAATTCGTAGTTATAACAAAGAGAATAATATATAATAATTTGATTGATTTCATTTTAATCCAACAAGATAATTGTCGTAAGTGCTATTCAATTAAATAAGCACTCGTAAAATTACGAAAATTTTAACAAATTCTCAAATATATTTTTATTATTTTATATTTATTCACCAATAATTTTAGAACTTCCGAAAATCAAGCATTATTCCGCCTTCTGAAGGCTTCTTCGCCCTTCCGAAGATTATAGCAAATACTAACCATTATACACATCTCTCAGAGTTGTCATTCCTGCGGAACGAGTCTTCGAGTGGATGCAGGAATCTAAGTCGTTGATTATAAAAGTATATTGTTAATACTGCCTAATTTTCATTGTCTTAGATTCCGGTATTTGATCGAAGACTCACAAAACCGGAATGACAGTATTCATTGGTATTGTCGAAGATGTGTATAATGGTTAGCAAATAAGGTTAGAATCAGAATTCTGAATTTTTCTACTAAGGTCGAAGATAGCCAGAAATGAGAAGAAAAAATGTTTATCTTAGATATTGGACATTTGAAAAGTGGAAGAATGGGTTAGCTACGCTGAATAGTAGGAACAATTTCGCTCGAAGGCTTTGCTAAAAACTAATGCAAATTCTAATTATTTTCGTTAATCTACGATTTTTGTTGATTTCAGTGTAACCTTTTAGCCAATTAAACACTCTATACAATCAGACACGCGAAATTATACTAAAATTGATCTTTATTACATATCATAAATAAAATCATCCACCCTGCGAGCAAACGGAGTGGATGATTCTTTATATTCGCCAAATTCTACTATCTGATTATGGAAATTTGTTTCCTTACGATAGCCGATTGCGTATCGCCTATCATAATAAAATATATTCCGCTATTAAGCGACAAAGTGTTGATGCGAGAAATACAAGATTTATTGGCTTCTAAATCTCCCTCTTGCACTGTCGTACCGAGCAAATCAACGATTTTGTAGCGAGTGAATTGGTTCGGCACTCCCGAATTAATTTTTATATCGATAAATTCATTGCCCGGATTCGGAAAGATTGTAATCGCCTTTTCGTCGATATTATCGACTACATTCGTACTAGGCGAGTTACTGATTTTTATATTATCAATATACCAGCCCTTGTTGTTCGCCAACAGATTAGCGAAAAATCTAAATCGAACTAAGAAAGTATCCTTGGTGATAGGCAATTTCAAGTCTTCGGTTTTCCAATCCAATTCATTCATTTGTCCATCAGCCCATGGTTGATAGGAATTCATAGTCCATCGAGCAACGCTGTTATCATAAGTATCTATCCAAGTAGCTCCGCCATTAGTCGAGTATTCTACTATGCCGTAATCTCCATTAGTGATATATGCACAATGTTCGAAACTAACATAAAATTGTTCATTATTAGTTACGAACGGAAATAGCAATAATGTATCCATTTGCTTATTTTCATAATTCTTGTATGGAGCATTGCTCAGAGAGTTCGGCTTGCTTTTTGCAATTTCTATAGTTTGCTGCCAAGCACCGCCAATATAATATTTTTTGAGTTTATCAGCATCGAAGTCATCTGTTATCAGCGAATTATATTTAATTTCGCCTGAGAATACTGTAAAATTAGATGAACTTTGACTTTGATTATTGAATTCATCTTTTATAATGAATGAATATGTATAATAGCCGATTTCATTAGTTTTATCGATGATTGTAATTACTCGTGAAGTATCAGTTTTTAGTAAATCTTGTGTCTTTTGGAATATTCCGTCTCTATAAATATCAATTCCCTTCAGATTCGTAAGTGCTGTTTCGCCATCAGCCCGTTTGTTAGGAATTTTCACATTAAGAGCAATAGTATTTTCTACATTTACTTTAGCATTTTGTATTTCTGCGGTTGCCGGTTCTTTAGATCCTCCGGCATAAGACGAAGCAATACGAGCCATACTTGAATCGCCGGCAGAAAGAGTATAGACTTGATATGTATATTTTGCGAAAGGAGTTAAGTTCGTGTCGGTATAAGTAATTATTCCTCCGGGCAAAGTCTTGAGAAACTCACCGTTACGAATAATATTCAAAGTATAATCAGTATCTTTCAGAGTTTTGCCGAAAGATCTTTCGGTTGGGTTTTCCCATTTTATATTTAAACTGTACGGATTATCGGGAATAATTTTAGCTTGCAAATTCTCTACAGGATTCGGAGCATTCGTGTTGATAATTGCCGAGAATACATCGCTATCATTAATATCCATTTCGGCATTACGCATATCCACCCAAGTAGGATAGAAAATTCCTCCATAGAAAGCCGACCCGCTATAATCACCAGCAAAAGCATTAGCAGTAAACGGATTCAGTCGTAAATCGGATTTCTGGTCTGCTGCTCTGCGGTCAGTCCAAGTTAAACCGCCGTCGGATGAATAGCTAACATAGCACTCCACCATCATATTATTGGGGTCGTTTCTGCTATCGAAATACATAATAGCCAAATCACCGGTAGTCGGATCTATCGACATCCATTGCCAGAATTGATCATTGCTAATGTCGGAATGCACTATTATCGGAGCAGACCAAGTAGTTCCGCCGTCAGTTGAGCGTGAAAAATAAATATTTGGGATAGTATCCGCTGCCCAAGTTAAGTATAAATATCCGCTTCTCGAACCTTTAGAATTATCGCATATAAGTGTAGGATACGATTCGGCTCTAACTTTTTTCTTTAAAGTATGGCGAAATCCCGTACCAGGTATTTTGGTAGTAATGCCAAAAATATTATATCGTTGGATAATTCTCGGTTCGGTGAAAGTGTTGCCACCGTATAGAGCTTTAGCGAAGCCAACGCCTTGCTTGACTCCGTGATTCCAAGCGATATACACTTCTCCGTTGGGACCGGTAGTACAGATTGGGAAACTTTGACCGAAAGTAGTGTCCTCCGAGCTAGCTGGCAATCTATTGCTAATATTTATTGGTTTGCTCCATGTTTCGCCTTCGTCGATAGATTGAGCCATTACAATTTGAGTGGCTGAATCTCTCGGGCTAACTCGCTTCCAAGGAATATATACGTGTTTAAAATACTTTGAAGTTGGTGCATTATCTACCTGTACGTAATATTTATCTTCGAATAGAGAATCCAAAGTTTGTGTGCCTTTGTGCAAAATCACCGGAATATGGGCTTTCCAAGTTTTTCCTTCGTCGGTAGTCTTAGCGATAAATACTGCATTCTCGCCTACCGAAGTCTCTATCGATTCGCCAAAGCCTCCATAGCATAAATAACCCGTGCCATCTAAAGAGAAATAAACGCTTGGATCGTTAGTCGATTGCCAACCGAGAAATGGTTTGCCGAGATTAATATTTTTCCAAGTCTTGCCTCCGTCGTTCGACACATAAACCCAAGTCGATGAATGAGCTCTATAGTCCACAGCAGAAGCTATTAAATTCAAAGGATTTGTCGGATTGACAGCGATGGAAGACTCATTCTGCATTCGCGAATCTTCGGTAGCTTCGTCTTCAATTTTATTTACATTCAGGAACTTTGGCAATCCATTCTCTGACTTGAACATAGGAGTATTGCCATTACTCTTTTTCAAGTATTGCGAATCAGGAGTCGGGTGGGCGGATTCCATAAGCCTTTGATAATCGCGAACAGCTCTAAGAATTTCGCCTTTGCTTTTGTGGTCTGTGGCTCCGACATTCAAAGTGGATAGTGATAGCACTAAATAAAGTAATTTTTTCTTCATATCGGCTTCCTTTATATCAATTTTAATTATTCCGAATTATTTTGTTTTTATACATATTAATAAGCTGCAAATTAAATAATTATCAGTATAATATCAAGCAATATTTTGACAAATCAATAAGTAAATCTATCATTTTCAATTATTTGAATTGAAAAATTCTAAAGCCAATTCCCGAAATAATGGTTTACGTGTTATCATAAGTGGATGCTTGCCTATATCGGTGGTGTATAGAGTGCAGTTCTGCATTTTTCGAGACAAATCGAACAATCGCCGCTCCATATTTGGGATTAATTCGTCCTCTCGGCTTGCTGTAAATAATACCGGGCAAATAATATTTGCCGGATTGCCCACGATAGGATTGACACCTTGATATGCTACGTCCAACATCAATTGAATATCTAAATCAACAATGTCAGCCCAATCTTCTCCGTGCATTTTCTTCCAGAATGCGATGGAAAGCAATTGAGATTTCGCTAGAGTTCTGCCCTGTTTGATTCGTTCAGCTTCATTTTTAGTTATGTATTCGCCGAAAAAGCTGTCTCCGATAAATTTATCCAATAGCTCTGGAGCGAATATCCCCAGATTCATTCCGACTAATGCTCCGCCGCTGGTACCGATTACTTTAGTCCGCTCAATGCCTAATTTCTTCAGTAAAGTATAAGCTGCTTTGGCATTATAATTCCAAAAATCAGTATTGAATTTGGCAATTCGCTCGGATCTGCCCACTCCAACATAATCGAAATAAGTAACTCGATAAAACTTAGAGAAATAATCAATCTCCGAATCAAACATACGAGCCGACACACTATTACCGTGCAATAGCAATAAGTCTGTCCCTTTGCCTGCTTGATCATAAAATACTTGCTTTCTATCGAAATTAAAATATGCCATTTCAATCTAATTCCCTGCTATGTACAACTAAGCTATTAGTCGAATTCAGGTCATTAATATTTTCGCAAATTCAAAAGTGTTAGCTGATAAGTTCTAATAGTGCAAACAATCGTATTAATATGCTAAATGCGTTTCATCATTTATTATCCATTGTTGGAATGAGACAATAAATGATAAAACGCATTGGCGTTTACTCTAATCGTTTGAAAATTCTATTCCTTAATATTCTTTTCTACTCTTTTCCCAAATAAGTAAAATATTATTAAGCTAATACCAATTGAAATAGTTATGGATGAACCGAAAGCAATTTCCTCTTTAATTCCCAGAACATAATGTAAATAACTTGCAATTAATACTCCAACTCCAACTCCAATCAATATCATCCCGATTTTCAGAAAGAATAACAGATAAAACGATAATTTATTTTTAGTAGATTTTGGGTTAGGAGCATTGCCAAATACTAGTTTTGGGTCTATATCTTTATCGAGCAGTTCCATTCTTTCTTTGTGCCTTGCCGTGGTATGCATATAAAATATACCATAAATAGTAGCACACAGCATCATAAATACGACTACACCTTCCATAATTTTCACCTTTCGAATGTTTGTTTTACATTTAATTTTTCTTTCAAAATAGCTAACGATAGCAATTGAATTCAGGTTGCATTAAAAATAATTTTATTTTATATGCAACTAATTTCGGACTGCTTGCGTTTGTATTCTCTATATGGATAAATTGCAAGATATAGAAATAATTCGCAAAGTATTAAGCGGCGACACAAATGCCTATCGACTTATAATTGATAGGCACAAGACTTCGTGCTTTAACTTCGCTCTAAGGATTCTATCTAATCGAGAAGATGCCCAAGAGTGCATTTCGGATGCGTTTATGAATGCTTTCAAAAGCCTAAGCAAATACAATGATAAACTGAAGTTCCGCTCTTGGATATTGAAAATTGTGTATAATCGTGCAATTTCTATGAAACGCAAAAAGAAAATTCAAACTATTCAGATAGAAGACAATGAATATCTTATATCTGAATACGAATCGCCAACCGCTTTAATAAATTTACAAAATGAAGATGATAAAAAACTTATAGAAATTGCCTTGGAATATTTGGATGCAGAATCGAGAGCTATAGTGAATTTATTTTATTACGAAGAAGCTAGCTTAGAAGAAATAACTAAAATCACTAATCTGAATGCAAACACAGTAAAATCTAAATTATTCAGAGCAAGACAGAAAATGAATTTATCTATTAATCGTTTCTATAAGGCAGAAGAAAGGACAATGGTGCAGCGATGAACGATAATGATTTGAAAATACTTTTCAAGAATGGCGAAGAACAAGTGAATCCCGATTTTACAGATTCATTGATGAAGTCTATTAATGTTCACAAAGCTCCGAGCAAAGTTTTTTCTTTCTCGAAGCTTCGCATTTTGAATATATTTATTCCTACTATTACAATTATTAGTGTAATTGTGTATTATTTCATCAGCCCTGCGACTCCAGAATCCGAATTCTCAAAATATATTCTGTCCGTTTGGAATAATCTATCATCGCATTTTATCAGCAAAGTAGATATCGCTGACTTCAATAATCTAATTTTATTAACCACTTTCGTCATAGTAATATCTACACTTTGGGATAAATTATTTAGTATATTATTCAAAATAAAGTCTCGATTACATTAGTATATTTACTAACAGTCTGTTGAAAATGTATCATTTGGGAAACTGGTCATTCTGAGGTCAATGCCGCAATATAAACTTTTTCGAGAAACTGCTAATTATTTGCATAGGAATTATTTTTGTTTAGAAAAAATAATTTTGTAGAAATCTAATAAAGTTTTTTTATCTTTGTATAATAATATTAATTTGAATAGTCAACGAATAAGTGCGAAATGAATACAACTGATAAATCTAGAGATGAACTTCAAAATGAACTATCTCGCCTTCAAAATCAATACGATGTTTGTCTGCAAAATTATCGCAAAGATATGGTGGCATTCGAGCAAAATGCTAAGATTCTAAAAGAGCAAATTGATACACAGGTAAATTCAATTCCAACAAGCCAAGCCACTACTTCAGCAGAATTATGCATTACTTATTCGGATTATTCAGTATTTGATTTCCTGTCTAGCGACAATAAAAAGTGCAAATCAGACAATACTGCTCTCATCACCCAAAACCTCCAAGATACACTATTAGAAAGTATCGCAGTAGGCATTTTAATAATTGATCCTGAGCAAAGACAAATTGAAGGAATTAACGAATTTGCTGTTAATTTAATTGGCAGAAAACGAGAGGATATTATAGGGAAGAGATGTCATTCTTTTATATGCCCAGCATCGGAAGATAGATGCCCTATATGCGATTTAGGACAAGTTATTGATAATTCTGACCGTGTACTCCTTACCGCAAATGGTAAATCATTACCAATTCTAAAAACGGTAAAGAAAGTAATATTAAACGGCAAAGTTAAATTATTAGAAAGTTTTGTTGATATTTCAGACCGAAAATCAATGGAGACAGAATTAAAAGACAGGGAAGAAGTATTAAGTCGAATACTTAACAACATCAATGATGTAATTTTTACAGTCGATTTGAATATGAACACTACTTACGTTTCGCCATCTATCGAAAAATTAGTAAACGAACCAATTGAGCAATACTCATCAAGAAGTTTTGAAGATAGATATACTCCAGATTCAGCAAACAAATTAAGAGCAATTATACGAGAGGAATTCGAGAAAGATAAGCTACCAAATATCGCTATGAACAGATACAGGAATATAGAAGTAGAGCATTTAACCGCCGACGGTAGAGAAATTGATGTAGCGATGAGCGTTACCTTCTTGCGTGATGCCAACAATCAAATTATCGGTGTCCAAGGAGTAATGCGGGATATTAGCGAACTTAAACGACAAGAAAGAGAACTAATCAATCGGTCTGAGTTGCAAACATTACTTATGAACATAGCTACCAAATATATTAATATCGACTTAGCCCAAATTGAAGACACTCTAAATACCACATTAGGCGAATTAGGTACATTTGTAGAATCAGATCGAGCATATATTTTTAAATATAATTGGGATGATAATACTTGTTCTAATACTCATGAGTGGTGTAGTGAGGATACTACTCCTGAGATTAACAATCTCCAAAATATACCAAACGAAATAATATCTAATTGGGTAGATACGCACAAATCTGGTCATACTATGTATATTGCAGATGTTTCAGCTATGCCCGAGGACGACAATATCAAGCTTGTAATCGCCCCTCAAGGTATTAAAAGCCTGATTTCAATACCAATTATGGATAGAAATCAATGCGTCGGATTTGTAGGTTTTGATTCTGTAAAAAAATTACATAAGTATTCGCAGAAAGAACAAGATTTGTTGTTACTTTTCGCCCAAATGCTTGTAAATATTCAGAATAGACAAAATACAGATTTAAAAATAAAATTATATGCAGATGAATTACAAATCAAAAATTCTCTATTAGATTCTGCATTGCATCGTGCAGAAGCAGCTAACCGTGCCAAATCTGAATTCTTAGCGAATATGAGCCACGAAATCCGAACTCCGATGAATTCCATTCTTGGGTTCAGCGAAGTAATGCTAAATACTTGCTCAGATTCTAAACAAAAATATTATTTGAATATTATTCTTCATAGCGGCAAAACCTTGCTTTCAATTATCAACGATATCTTAGATTTATCAAAAATCGAAGCTGGAAGAATGGACATCTCGCTAGAACCGACTGATTTAAGAATAATCCTGTCCGAAATTAAGCAATTATTTAAACAAAGTATTATTAAAAAAGAATTGGATTTTATTGTCGAATTTGACGAATCGTTTCCTCAATCTATTCAAATAGATGAAGTCAGGCTTAGGCAAATATTGCTTAATCTGATAGGCAATTCTATTAAATTTACTCATAAGGGATTTGTCAAAATATGCGTAAATGTCCTTAACAATAATAACGATGAAATTGATTTCAAAATTGAGGTTATAGATTCCGGAATTGGGATTTCTAAAGAATTCCAGAATCAAATATTTGACTCATTCTCTCAGCAATCCGGTCAAGATTCGAGAAAATACGGCGGTACCGGTTTGGGATTATCCATTACTAAACGTCTTTGTGAATTAATGAATGGAGAAATTGAGTTAGTCAGTTCGCCGGATTCTGGCAGCATATTTACTCTTACATTCAAAAACATTTCGCACTCATTCGATATAGTGTCTTCTGAAGATGTTGTCTTATGGGCAGATAATAATATCAATTTCCAAGGGTCAAAAGTTTTAATAGTCGATGACGTAGCCTACAATAGAAGTTTAATTTTAACATATTTGGAAAGCTATAATTTAAAGCTTTACGTGGCTGAAAATGGCGAAATAGCGATTGATATGGCAAAAGAGTATTTGCCGGATTTGATATTGATGGATATTAGGATGCCCGGTATGAACGGGTATGAAGCCACAACAATTATCAAACAATCTAGATTGACCTCAGCTATACCAATTGTTGCCCTCACGGCTTCTACAATGAAGAGCGAAATTGAGAAACTCAATCAAGTGTTTGATGGATTTTTGCGAAAACCTATCACTCAAAACACTTTACTTAAAGAGATAGTAAAATATTTGCCTTACCAGCAATCGTCTTGCGATATTCAAGATTCTGCCGACCAGAACGTTAAGCAAAACGAAACAGAAACAACAACTGCAATAAATGCAGAAGTAATCGAACAGTTTTGCCGTAATTTTTCGGATTTAATAGAAAACAAAGCAGATTATATGTTCTGGGACGAGCTGGCAAAACTGACAAGGCAATTAGAGGAATTTATTATGTCGAACGACATAAAGCAAATGTCTAAAGAGATATTTGAATTAAAAACACATTTAGAATATTTTGAAATTGATAAAATAATTCCTTGTTTGAAATCAATTAATAACTTTTTCAAAGATTCCGCACAGCCCATATAATTTGTGCTATTAAATGAAAATGTTTCTTAATTCCGAACTAACTACTACCCAAAACATTATCCATATCTTCGGCTATACCGATGAATAGTGTCATTCCTGCAAACGAGTCTTCGAGTGCATGCAGGAATCTAAGACTTTGCTATTACCATTGAACTTTATTTCCTATAGTCTATTGGTCTCGCAACTTTTTTAGATTAGCTACGCTGAATCCGAAGACGGATTTCCTTCACGATGACTCGTTCCGCAGGAATTACAACTTTGATACATAAAAAAAACCGTATAAGGATTAGAAATCAATTTTAGAAATAAAACCTTACTTCACAAACAAATAATTCAGAACAAACAAAGCCAATAACAATGCTGATATTTTGGCTAGAGTAAGCTGAAGCGAACTTAATTTAGTTGAAAAATGTTTGTAGCGTTTTTCAGCTTCTATATGTTTTTTGGAAAATAATTTATCCCCAAATCCTTTGAAACTAATTACAATTCCGCTGACTATGAAATACAGCACCACTATCAATCGCAATAATACAGCAATCAGTTCATAGCGAACTTGATAGATGAAATAATTCATATTCGCATAAAATTGAAACAATCCCCAGAATAATATTAACGTGCCTAACACACTCGCCACCAATTTTCCGGCAATAAATTCGGGAATTAATTTCCTACGTGCTAACTCATCGCTTGCATTGAGCAATAAGCAAAGCAATAGGAATGAGACAATTGGCATAATGTTAAGGAACATGCTTCTATCCCAATTTATTGTTTATTGTTTTAGGCTCAAATTCTTGGATATATAGCGGAGTATATTCAGTAGCATCCGTGAACTGTCCGTCTGCGTACATTTTGCAGGCTAATTCTCCGATAAATTTAGCCGATAAATTTTTGTAATTATCAATCGAGAAATATTGAGGAAATAAATCTGCTGCGGTACCGCAAATCATCGCATTCCCGAAGTCAAAATTCAAAAATTCATCTTGAGTGATAAACACAGGCTCGCTATTAAATGTAAAATCTTTGCTGAATACTTGATAGTATAATAAGTCTTTATGAGCTTTTATAGTCGCTACTACAGAATCGAAATCTATATATTGCAAATTATCGATACACGAGTAAGCCAAAGCCTGCATATTCGGCACGGCAATCATCTTAGGCGAGCCGCCGAGGCACATAGCCTTAGCAATGCTACCGCAAATTCTCAATCCGGTAAAAGATCCCGGACCGGCGGAAACAGCAACTGCTGATAAATCCGCAACAGTTAAATTCAAATCGTTTAGCATCCTTTTAACAAATTCGGCTAATAATCGATCGTGGAGATTTTGTTCATATATGGAATATTCGGCTGTCAATTTTCCGTCTATATGCAAAGCCACAGAACAAGTAGCTCCTGCAGATTCTAAAGATAAAATTCTTACAACGCTCATTATTATTTCTCCAATTTCAGTAATTCAACTTTTTTATTTTTTATACTGATTTATTATGCACAATGCAATGTACACAGAAATTGTACTTTATTATTTTGATTTTTCTTTATGCTCAATTTGCGAACGACAAAATTATAAATAAATTATGATAATACAAACTAAAATCTAACAATCGAATAGGATTCTCACAAATAGCTAATTTCATTTATCGATATAATATTCCTTTATGCAATTCAGGAAATGCTTTAAAATCGACAATCTAAATAAATTCGTATCATCATACATAATAATTACAATCGAATTCCGATGCTATAATACAAAGTAACAGGTCCGTAAATTACTTTCGCCGGTTCTTTGGTGAAAAAGAAACTTTGTCCAATAGAAAATTTAGCTGGTCCGAGCGGAGTATCGAAAGCAATAGTACCGCCGACACCATGCTTTAGTTGGCTAAATCTTATCGCTTCCGGCACCACCCATGCGGCTCCGATGTCATATCGCAATGCAAAGTAAGTATCGAAAAATATTGCGAACGGAGATTTATATCTGTATTCAAATTGTCCGCGAGCTATTTGCCGTCCTTTTTCTTGATCTTCTAACAGTCCGAAGAAATCATCTTGCCCACCGAGATTAAATAATTCCGGCAATGGAGTGCTTACATCCGCAAAACCAAAAAACAATCCCGGAGTAAACGTATGATTGCCAAATGTATGATTAGCTTTGTATTTCAACATAGCCTTAGAAAAACTTTTACTATTGCTCGTTGATAGTAAATTTGTTTCAAACGATAAACCGATTACGCGACCTTTTGTAGCGAAATCCGCTTTCTCTTCGGAATCAAATATTGTTTCGAACTTGATAGTGTTCAAACTATAATATTTAGGTCGTTCCGATGAACTTAAATCCGAATCATAATATCTTTGCTTTTCGAATCGGACCTCAACTCCTATGCGTCCTTTTTTTTCTAATTGGTTGCCGGCTGAGATACGTACTCCGTAGGCTTGGGTACTGATGTCCTTACCGGAATTATACCAAAAGTCGCCATTTGAAAAATTAGAAGAATAAGTATATCTGCTCAATTTCTTGTAATTAAAATAAGAATTGAATTTAAAGGTCAAATAAGTATCCATAAATCTCGGCTGCTCAATGATGAAACTAGTTGACAAATCTCGCTCACCGCCGAGAAATCGAGCATTGATACGAGTGCCGAAATTAAACAAATTTTCTTGAATTAAGTCCAAACCCAATCGAGTTTTGCGAACATCGTCTAATCGCAATCCGAGATTGATAGCCTGTGTTCCAATTTCTTTCACACGAATAAATACTTCCGCTGAATTCAGATCCGGACTCATCACTAACTTTAAATCAACACTCGAGAACCAACCTGTGTTGAAAATATTCTCCCAACTTCGGCATAATTTATCTGCATTTACGAAATCCCCGGCTTTAATAGCTACATCTCGGAAAATTAATTTTTCGCTAATTGTAGTATTGCCGACGATGCTTATCTGTTTAATCTTTGGGATAATAATTTGAAGGAACAGAGTATCATTCGAAATATATATGTTATTTGTGTCGAAAGAGCAAAGATTATATCCATAATGGCTTAATTGCTTAAGTACTGATTCCTTAGTACTGCAAATCGCTTCAGGAGACTGCACAATTCGTCCAAATAAACAATTGATAGAATCTTGTACTTTGCTTGTGATTTGTTGAAAATCAGAACATAATGACACAGCAGAAATATTGCCGTATCGCTCGGCGATAATATCAATGTTCATTACCGTATCGGCTGTACTATCGTTAGCTTTTGAAGTAATTTGATACTGGATATTTAATTTTTTATACGGTAAGAAGCTTTTCAGTATGGATTCGAATTTTGCTCTATTGGGATAAATATTAAGCGACTGAATTTTAATTGAATCAGAAAATTTCAATCCCTGCGATGTGAATAGTTTTTTACAATTCTCAGGAATTACTCCATACATAGAATTAAGTTTTTCGGTCAACATACTGTCCTGAAAAGCTGTGATTTTTTTATTAATTGCTTCGACTTGTTTGCGTGCTTCTAACCTGCCTCGCTCAATTACAGTATCAATTCCCATAAAATCAGTATTTTTGTGAAAATTAATTTGCGGAATTATCAAGAAATCAGCTAATTGTTCTGATTTCTTTTCAAATTTTTTCATTGCCACCGAGACTACTTGGTCGGCTAAATTCCAAGGTTTGTCCAAATCTTCTGCCGCCCATAGTGGAGATGAAGATCGAACAGCAATTATTATATCCGGCGAAAATTCTAGAGCTTGCTCGGTCGGCACATTTGCCAATATTCCGCCATCAACTGAAATTTTATCGTCTAATCGAACCGGTGAATATCTCAATGGTAACGTAGAGCTAGCTTTAAC
>CAZIIZ010000005.1:0-19603 GCA_964539225.1 uncultured Hyphomicrobiales bacterium
GGTCTGAATTGCTGAGATAAATGGATGAAGTCTTTAGTTTTATATCCAGTAATCAAATCAGGTATTATTTCATTCATCGGAGTTAGCTTATTCGAAGCTAACCATTCAAATTCTAATTTATACTCTTCATAACCTTCTAATTCTTGGAATTGGATTAAGAAAGCTCTGTGGTATTCTAAAGTATTGGCAATAATTTCCATAAAACCAACTACAGATTTCGTAAAATCAGGATTAGTAAGTAATACTTCCGAAGCTCTATTTGCAGTTCTTAGCAATGCTTCTGTACCCAATAATCGTTTTTTGGTCAATAACATTTGCTTGATAATTATCGAGAACAAGGCAATTATACCGATAATTATGATTAAAAAGTAAATAAATATCGCTATATTTGCTTCCGATTGTACTTCCCATAGAGTATCAGTATCTATCGAAAACAAAATTCCTACATCAGAATTAAATATTTTTATTGGATAAAATACTGTAAATACATTGATTTCTTGCTCATTGAAAATTTTATGAGTCAATGTAGATGTAAGCATATTTTTCATTTTTTCTTTTAGCTCAGTACTCGCATCCGTTTTTAGGTCAGATTCTGTATAATGCTCACTATATCGACTAAAAATAATTTGACCACTTTTGTTAATAGCCCATTCCCAAGAATTTTTACCGATATAAAACTTCTCAAAATGCTTTTGAATAAAATTTGGAACATTGATAATAAATGTAATATTAGCTACAATTTCGCCTGCAGAATTCCTAATTGGCTGAATATAATGCATTTCTTTCTCAAATTGTTCAATTTGAGTATTAGAAACTAATTTATGTTTGTAATTAAATTTCTTGGGAGTAACTACAAAAAAATAATTATCGCTTTTTCTTTCAATTTCTCTAAATGTTGAATCGTTCGAAATGATGATTTTAGATATTAATTCCTGATTACGAGAATAAAAACGACGGATTTTTTTTATAGTAGCGTCGTTATGAATACTATTAAAGTCCAAACCAGAGTTGTTAAGGTTTGGATCTAAAAAATACTGTAATTCATAATTTGCAAATTCAAATTTAGCAAATTCATCGAAGTCTAAACAAGCATCTTCTATGCTTTTACCGCATAATATAATTTGCTTGGTAATAAATTCCGAAGTATTCTTTTTTTGTTTATCATTTAAATCAATATATTTATTAATTGATAAACCAATAAAGACTAGAATTAGTGCGATTAATATGACTAATTTATTTTTCATCTAAGTATTTCTATAATATACCAATTTAATTCCGGGATCTTAGCAGATATTATGGTCATATCTTCGCCGTTAATTTGAGTCTGGTAAATATTTTTATTTTTTTTCAGTATTTCTTCGCCAATTTTCCTGACGTTTAAGTCTCTACTCAGCAGTAAATTATAATTCTCTTTGCGGTATGTATCTTGTTTAATAGTTTCAATATATTTATGGTCAAAGAGTGGAGGGAATGAGAGTAGATTAATAGTCATATCTTGTGCTGCTACGATATTCCCGTGGCTATCAATTATCATAGTCATACTTTCAGGATTCTCTAATATATAGCGTTTAGTGAGTTGATTAATTGTAACATCAATACCCGGAACTCCTACTAATTCATTCTTGTAATATACAGGAGCGATAGCTGATACCATCCAACCTCTTCCAGCGGGATCGACATAAGGTTCGGTTACCCAAAGCGATTTTCTTTCAGGATTGTGTGCAGCATCGGCTAATAAATAAAAATTATAATCCGGAATATTCATACCGGCTTCGTATTGAGACAATACATCGAAATAAGGATAAATTCGATTGTATGAGTATTTATCATTATAGTACGATTGAGAAACTTCATTGTACTTGCCAGAAATCCGCTTTAATTCAGCATCAATTGGTTCTGTGAAATAAACAATTCTTTTGATTTCATCATTAAGCGGATAGCAACCTGAAACGAACACAGCCGATCCACCGTCATCGACAGGTTTAAACATTACTCCATTGGCGTTTATTTTATATTTTTTCGGGTCGATTGTCGGAAGTATTTCATTCTGTTTTTCATATAATTTTAATACTTCACGAGCCAAATTTTCTACTTCATGACGAATTGTTTTAAAATCATTATTAATGCTTTTAGCGGAAGCACTTAAAGTTTGAGTCTCAGTAGTAATATCGAATTTATTTGAATTTTTGCAAGCATAAGCGAAAATCAAAATTGCGAATAAAGCAAAATATTTCCTCATTTTATAATTCTTTCAGTAGTAGGTTTTCGAATTGAGTGATTTTATAATTAATTCCAATAATATCAAACATCTTGGCACAATTCGATAACTCAATTGCAAATGTTTTCAAAGGAAGATATTGATTATCGTCAGCGAAAATTTTCAGATCAGAACAGAAAATCAGTATTTCATCTATGAACATCGAATCTTTTATTTCGTTAAATGTCTGAATAATGCTTTCCGGTAGGTTGCTCGGTAACTGATTAATTTCCATATTGATAGTATTCGATTCATCCGGTTCAGTATCTTTATCATCTAGCTCAGTATGAACTAAATATTTGGCTAGTTCTAGTATTAAATCATTTCTATTAACAGGTTTGCGCAAATATCCGGCACAATTTGTTCTTAAAAACAATTCTCGATCCTTCATAGCCGAAGCAGTTAAAGCTATTACCGGAATATCTTTATACTGATCACTTTGTTTTAGTGCTTCGATAGTTTCGTAACCGTCCATTATTGGCATTTGCATATCCAGTAAAATTAAATCTGGAATTTTTATTGCCAAATGCTCCATAGCCTCGAGTCCATTTAGAGCTTCTTCTATATTCAGATTCATATTTTCTAAAAATCCACGAACTATCAAACGATTAGAAGCTATATCTTCGACTAATAATACTGTTTGGTCGTTGAATCGAATGGTTTTGTGATAATTATTCGGTATATTTGCTATAAAACCGTTATTATCACTGTATCTAATGTTCTTGAATTCAATTGTAAATTTCGCCCCGGCATTAATCTCACTTTGAACCGTGATATTGCCCTGCATCATCTCAGTTAGACGTTTGGTAATTGTCAGACCTAAGCCGGTTCCGCCGAATTTTCGAGTACTTTGTCCTTCTTGCTGACGGAAGGCTTCGAAAATTAGTTCCTGCTGATCCTTGGCTATGCCTTTGCCGGTATCAATTACTTCTAATGCTATATCTAAAGATTTATTCTGTATATCCTTATTCGTAATAATTGCATTTAGTTGCACTACCCCAATATTTGTGAATTTTATGGCATTGCCTAATAAATTCAATAGTATTTGGCGTAATCGCACACTGTCAAAATATAACATTTGTGGCATTTGTTCATCTATTTCTATCTTGAGAGTAAGACCCTTTTCTTTAGCCTTGATTTGAAATATTTGTATCAATTCTTTAATCAAATTTTCGACATTGATATTCTCATATTGTAATTCTAACCGTCCGGCTTCAATCTTTGATAAATCAAGAATGTCATTAATGATACTTAATAAGTTGTTGCCTCCGATAACTATCCCGTTTAAATATTCTTTGTATTTTGCTTCTGTAATATGGTCTTTGAGCAATTCTGCAAATCCTAAAATAGCATTCATCGGAGTTCGAATTTCGTGACTCATGTTTGCCAAAAATTCTGATTTAGCTCGATTAGCTTTTTCTGCTTCCAGCTTTGCCTTTTCCATTAACAATTCGGCAGCTTTGCGGGCACTTATGTCTCGAAGTGAACCTTCAATTCCTATTATTGTACCGTCATCTGAATACATAAAATGCGAATTTACTGAAGTTGATATTTTAGTATTGCTATCTTTCATTTGCAAAGTAATTTCATAATCAATTACTTCTTTATGAAGAAGTAATTCTGCTATTAATGCTTCTCTGTCCCGAGGATTATAATATACGGTAGAAACCGGTTTGCCCAATAAATGTTCGGGTCTAAATCCTGAATATCGCTCAATAGATGGGCTAATCTCGGTTATTATTCCATTGATATCCGTTCTGTAAAACACATCCTGCACGTTTTCAAAAATTTGCCTATACTTTTGCTCAGATTCAATTAACATGTTTTGAGCTTCTAATTTTTCTGTAATATCTAAGCCTATTCCGAGAACTCCTGTTTTGTTTCCATCGCTATCTTGAAGGACTTGTTTGATGATTTCGAGTGAATGAATAGTGCCGTCTTGGAAAGTAATATATTCTATGCAATTTACTACTTCGCCAGCATCTAAAGCATTCTGATTAGAAATCGCACATTGAGCAGCATCTTCCAATCTTAAATTTAATAAACCATCTGTATCGCCTACCCAATTCTTTAAAGTTATATTAGAAAATGTAGGGTTTCCCTGAACGTCGCTCATCCAAATAGCAATCGGAGCATTATTGATAATAGTATCCAAAATTTGCTTTTGATTGCTTAGTTGTTCTTCAGCATTTTTCAACTCTGTAATATCTAAAGCTATCTCTAAGCGAACGATTCTACCGTCAGACCATAATATCGCCCGATCCGAACATTGATACCAATGGTTATTTACTGTATTCTTGAATTCTCTTCTAATTACTCCAAGAGGTTCGCCGATACTGTCAACTAAAGTATCATTGTTGCAGAAGGTACAAGGGGCAGATCTATTTGATTGCAGAGCCATCCAGCACTTACTTCCATTAATTTCGCCGAATTCGCTTTCTAATCGTTTGTTGACAAAAAGCAATTCGTAAGTATTAATATCCGAGACGTAAATTAATGCGTCGATACTGTCCAAAATATTTTTCAATCTTTCGTGAGATTGACTAAGCGACATTTCAATTCTTTTCTTTTCTGTAATATTGCTTAATATCGTGTCAATCCTGATTGCATTACCGCGTTCGTCCTTGATTAGTTTAGTTCTTTCCGTGATCCATACTATTTCGTTTGGTTTCACTAAACGGTATGATACTTCGAAATATTCATCCATGAAAAAATTTGACATTGCTAAATGGAAGTCCTCCAAATCATCAATATGAATTAGTTTAATCCGAGATTGCAGGTCGATATTGAGTTCGTCAATTGGCATTCCGAATAATTCTTCTGCCGATGGGCTTATAAACTGAGGAGTTTGGAAATCAGGAGATACTGATAGTACCACGTCGTCTAAGGATTTTAAAATGCTATAAACTAAAATTTCGTTTTCTTTTAATTTCTTTTCTAAACCCATTTTGTCGCGATTCTCTTCGCGATATTCTTCAGCTGTTTTTTCTAACAACGAATACGCAACAGAACCTTTATACTGTTCTGAGCGTAAATCATCCTCTAATTTTGAAAATTCTGTTTCAACTTGCTCTATGAGTGCAAATATCTTGGAGTTTTCATCATCTGATGCAGTTGAAAGAGAAAAGCGTCTGTTTAGCTCTTCTTTTAGTAAATCAAAATTTTGATTTCGAGCTTTTATCATTTTCGTAATTTCTTGTTTTACTTGTAAGATTCAAATTAGATATATTTTTCGATTTATCCAAATTATTTTATTGCTAATATAAAATTATTTTCTAAAGTATAGGCAATTTCAGTGATTTAATGAAAATTTTCAGCCAATGGGTATTATTCTTGATTGTGGAATTTTATGCTCATTCGATTCCTTTAATCAATCGAAAATAAAAATATTTATATTTTATAATTATTCATTTGGAATTCTGAATAATTGTGCTTAATTTATCATTACTCAATTTGAAAGAATTGAAAAAGTAAGAATTGGTTCTCAAATAGGTTTGAAATAGAAAATATAAGTACAGAATTAGAATCAATTAGAAAATAGAATACTACTATTAATAAATTGAAATTGGAGAAGAAAATTATGGCTAAGAATAGTAATAAGGGTAACTTCGCCCCAGGCACTCTACAATATCACGTAAAAGAAGTAATCGCTGGAAATAGACGATTCGAAACTGCTTTTCAGTCCGTATCGAGAATGATTCTGGGCAATCCTGAATTAATCGCTCGCACTACGGTAAATGGTCGCTCGACTTATGATTTTAAAGTATTCAGAGACAAGAAAAAACACATTATTGGTATGTTCGACGAGATTAATAGCTTCGTATCTTTCGTGAAAGATGCAGCCGAAGGCGGATCATCGTCCGAAATGGCTTTCGTATTAATCGGCGAACCGGGCAACGGTAAGACGTTTTTAGTTGATTACTTGAATAAATTATACAGAGAATTTACTGCATTGGAAGAAAATAGACGCTATACTTTCCGTTTTAAGGATTTAGATAAAATCGGCGGATATGGCAAAATATATACTATAGAAAGCCAGACATTCGAAGACCCTATGATATTAGCGTTGAATATTTTTGAGAATTCCGATGATTCTCTATCATTCATTAAAAACTTAGGAGCTTCGGACGGGCAAATCGAGAAATATAAGGATAGCAGCAGAGTAATGGGAGCATGCTCCGATTATATTTGGAGGCAAATCCTAACTCATTGCGATAATAATTTAGAAAAAGCTCTCGAATTCGTAGAAATCGTACCGATTCCGATTAGCGAAGCTCGCGGAACTTTGACCGGAAAATATGCAGCTAAGGATAAAATCACTTCTTCTGCTGTGGATTTACTCGGCGAAGAATCAATTTCTCGCTTGCTACATATCTCTGACACAAACAATCCATATCGCTTCGATTTGCGTCGTGGTGCTTTGGCTCGTGTAGCCGGAGGCGGTATCCACTTTGCTGATGAAGTGTTCAAAAATAAACGTGATTTAGTGCAAGTATATCTCGGTGTGATTCAGAACAGAACTATCGAAATCGAAGGCTTCAAATGGCCGCTTGATACATTAATTATTGCTACCAGTAATAACTCTGAATTTGCCCGCTTCCTCGAAGAAAAAGAGCAAGCTCCGATAGTCGATAGATGCCGCTTGACTTATATGGCTCATAATACAAATTATAAATTGCAGAAGGAATTAACTCAATTTGCTATCGGCAGTCAGGAAAAAACTACATTTACTAACGAGAAAATGCACGTCGATCCGAATTTGAATTATGCGATTTCTGCAACAGTTATCCTATCACGTATGCCGGCGAATAATAAATTAAATCCTGTAGAGATGATGAAGCTCGCTGCCGGAGAAGTAGCCGGAGAGAAAAGTATTAAAACTCTCGTGGAAGTAATCAATGAGTTGAATAACGACCCCGATATTACTAAGCGATTCGGTCAAAAGGGATTAGGACACAGAAATTTAGGTCGTGCTGTTCAGATTTTATTGGAGCGTTCCGAGACTCAAGAAGGCAAATGTATGTATGCAGGCGATGCTTTCCCGGCTTTGGAAAACGTAATTTTAGATTACGTGCAAGACCCGAACGATAGAACAAAATATTTCAATGATTTGAAAATTGCTCGCTCGCTTCATCGCAAAAACGTAATGACTGCGATATTCAATGCCTATATGGATCAGCCGGATGCCGTGCAGAAGGACGTATTGAATTACGTAAATATGATAATCGGTATTGATGCTAAAAACTTAGGTCAAGACAAAATATGGACCTATAAAGACCCGCAAAATGGTAAATTAGTATCCTTGAAAATTGATGAATCATTCATCAATAGCGTTGAGGAACGATTAGGCTTGAAGACTAATGAGCAGAAGCAAAGCTATCGCACTACTATTGCGAAAATTTATGGTCAGAAGATGATTCAAGACCCGAATTATGACTTTATGGACAATAATGACTTAGTGAAAGCCGTTACCGATGTTCGCTTGAAGTCCGATATTGCCGGAGCTGGTTCTTTAGTGGGAGCTTTGTCTAATCGTACAAACGAAGAAAATCAAAAACTCTATAACAGAATGATTGATACTATGATGAACAAGCTCGGCTATTGCATGACCTGTGCTCAGAAGACTATCGAGTACTTCTGCACTCAGGATGATGCGAGCTAAGGACTAAATAATGGAAGGTATAGTAAATATTAAGCCGGAATTGAAGAAAATTGATTTTTCTCAACGAGGGAAAATTAGTATATACTTCGAGGATGGAAGAATAATAATTGTGCCTCTGAAATTCTTTCCGAGTATCAAAGCACTTAAATCCGAGCAAAGAACTAAGTGGTATATCTTAGGCAAGGAAGGATTTTCGTTTGACGATTGCGATGAAGTATTTCATATAGAGCAAGTACTCGGTAGAGAAATGAATTATATACACAATTGAGTGTATAACTGAGATAAAAAAATATTTCCCTCTTCTTAAATAATGAGAAGAGGGAATCAATAAAGTTCAATTTGGAATTAGATAAATGCTAACAAAATTAGAAATAATAGATGCTGTGAATTCGATGGATGAACCGATAGAATTTGATGCACTTGTTGATAGAATACTATTAATCAACAATAATTCTTTTCAGAATTTTGATAAGAATACAGATGAGTATTATTATCAATATCCGGACGAAGAAGCTCTGAAATCGGAATTGCATCGCAGAGTGCAAGATATAGGCGATGAGTCTAAATTCGTAAGTTCTGAAGATGTATTTACGGTATTAAGAGAAAAATATGGTTTCCGTAAAATTTCATAAATTAGCTTCTATTGATTTATTCAATACTGTTGAATATTATAATTCAATCAATAGTAACATTTCTAATCAATTTATGCTTGAATTCGAATATTATTTGGAAGAAATTAAGAATAATCCGTTCAAATATTCGATTTATGATGGAGAAATTCGAAAATGCGTTTTGAAAAAGTTTCCTTTCAATATACTTTTTATTAAAAGAGAATATGGCATTTATGTGATCGGGATTATTCATCACAAAAGAAGTTTGAAAATATTGATGAAGCGAATATAATAACAAAAACAAATAGTATTTCCCTTTTTAAAAATAATGAAAAGATGGAAAATCTGAATCAATTGAATAGTTTAATATAATAGATAGTACTAAAAAAAGTAACAATGACTGCAACAGATAAAATATTAAAGAAAATATCAGATTGTATCGACGAAAGTAGATATGAAGAAGTAGAAACTGATAGATTCGAGCTGAAAGATTTATCGACTAAATCTGATTGGACAGAATTATACAGAACCGTTAATGCGTTCTTGAATACTAACGGCGGCATTGTTATTGTCGGAGTAAAAGATAAAAATAACGAAAAGGACAAAAGTAAACGTTTCTATAAATTTACGGGATTTAATTACGACGACGAAGCGAAGGTAAAAGAAATACCAAAATTATTTACAAATAAATCTGGAAATAAATTAGATTTAGAACAGTATTTCCCTAATTCTGAACTTAGAGATTTCCGAGACGGTAAAGTATTAATTCTGTATGTAGAAAAACTGCCTGAAGACGAAAAATATGCATTTTATAATTCTGTCGCATATAAACGCAATTTGACCGGCGACCATAGAATTGATGACAAAGAATTGATAGCTCGAGATGAATTACTTCAAGAATATGAATTATCTCAGGAATTATCCTTGCTTGAGGATGTCGATATTAATAATTTGAATGTCGAAAAAATAAATCAATACATCATCAAATTAAATCGTGGGAAAGCGGTAGAGACTTTAAAATCGGATATTAATTCTGCACTTTCATTCTTAAATAGGAAATGTTTTATACGCAATAACAAACCAACGCTATTGGGATATTTAGTTTGCGGAGATTATCCTGAAGATTATATTTCCGGCAAATGCGAGGTAGATTGCTATGTGAAATCGCCTCAAAACACGATTGAAGATAAGCTAATCCTGAGAAACAATATTATTTCGCTGATGGAGGATAGTATCGGATTCCTTTATAAAAATATAAAGGTTGGTGTTCGTCGAATTAATGGGGGAACTGCTGTACCTGAATATCCAGATGAATTATTAGAAGAAACCATTAATAATGCTTTGGCTCACAGAGACTATAAAAGTAATAGATTTTGTATTATTGAGATTGAACCTGAGAAACAAATTACAGTAAGAAATCCAGGTAATTTCCGAGAAACTCAAAAGATTTGCATTGATACAGAGTTCGGAAAAATTCGACGAATAATTCCAACTCAATACTCAAGAAATCCTAAATTGACAGATTTATTGAAGAGCTTTGATAGATGGGAAGGCAAGGGCAAAGGATTAAGTTCGCTTACGGATGCTTGCTTAAACAACACAATTGATATGCCGTATTACCAATTGAATTCAAATGAGATTAAACTCTTTATTCCAAAAGGTAAAGTGTTAGACGATGCTATGGAAATTTGGCTCTCAGGATTTGCTGATTATATTCTGCAAAAGAATAAACAGGAATTGTCGGAAGAAGAAAAAACAATTCTTTGTTATTTTTACAAGTCAGAGCTGATGAATAATATTGAAAATTTTACTATTCTATTGACTACAGATAATAATCATAAAATGTTGATTTCTAAGTTAGAGACTAAAGGATTGATTACTAAAAGTACGCAAAGTCCTGAGTATTTTCCAATTTATTTGATAGATAGAGTATTAGCCAAAACTGATTTTAGTGATGACTTATATTCTATATTTACTGATGATTTTCTAAAATTGCACGATGAGCATCGCCAAGTGTTGAATTTAATTTACCAATTTAATACTTATTCCGCTTCTCAAAAATTGAATGCAAATTTCATAGCTAATACGCTTTTTATAAAAAATTATTCCAAAATTTCGGACGTTACTCTATTTGAGAAATATAAATCAAAAATTAAGAATACTCTAAAGCAATTAGAGAAACAGAATTATTTAATTAGAAAAAATGATAAGCCCGATTTTATTATTAATCAAAAATATATATAATTTACGGGTAGTATTCGAAATAATAAATGAGCTGATATATTTTCGGAGATAAATAAACATGATAATTATAGATCAACATACCAAGGGAATAATGGAGGAATGCAAGAGGCGTTCCGCCGAGGCAGGACTGCGATTCGATGCCGAATCCCTTGAATATATAGTAACGAATCGCGATATGCTGGAGCTGTCGCCTAAGGTGATGATTCCGACTTTATATGACTACTGGGTGCATGATGTAGAAGTGCTGAAAGGCACGGGAGTCTATAAAGTCTATCCTAACAATCCTTACGAGACGGTGATTAACTCTCGTCCTGCGATTTCGTATTACAACGATAACAACCCCGACTGGCTGAATATTATGATATTCTACCACGTATTAGGGCATATAGACTTCTTCCAGAATAATATTATGTTCGAGCATACTTGGGGCGAAGATTTTGTAGGTAAAGCCTTAGCTGATAAACGATTAATTGCTTCATTGCGTAGCGAACACGGTCGCTGGGTGGATTACGTAATTGAGTTTACTCGCTCGATAGATAATCTAATCGGCTATTTCGATTTAGTGGCTCGCCGTCAGTTTCCGTCCGAAATGTTGCCCAATGCTAAGGTGGAATATTATCTTGGCGAGTTCTTGCAAAATATTGAGAAAGTACCAGATCACGTAGTATTCGGAGAAACCGAAAAGTATAATCAGCATTTAGCAAAAAATGCCGAGGTCGGGGAGAGTTCATTCTTTGCAGAAGTTCGCTTGAAATATCCTGAATTCCAAGCGAAGTACGAAAAATATTTAGCTTCGCATCAAGCAGAACCGATTTCAGATATCATGGAATTCATCCGAGATAATTCTCCATACCTGAATCAAGAAAATAATTTGTGGATGAAATCAATTATGAATATTGTGCGAGATACTTCGCTGTATTTTGCTCCGCAAGGTCGTTCCAAAATAGTAAATGAAGGTTGGGCAAGTTATTGGCACGATACTTTATTCAGACAAGATGAGCGAATTAAGGGACACGAATCAGCTTATGCTGTTCTGAATGCCGGAGTAACTTCAGTTAGTAGAGTCGGGCTTAATCCTTATGCGATTGGATTGCGTTTGCTTCAGCATATAGAGCAGTTAGCTGATCAAGGTAAGTTATCGTTCTATTATCAAAAAGTTTTGAATATGGAAGACCGCAAAGCCTTCGATAAGCAAACAGGGAAGGGCAGAGAGGCAATTTTCAATATTCGCAAGTATTTCTCTGATTTTACTCTGATTAATACTTTCGTGTCGCAGGATTTCGTCGATGAATATAATTTATTCGTGGTTGGTCAGAGAATGAATCAACAGCGTGGAACAGTGGAATATTACATCAAGAGTAAAAAAGCTGAAGACTATAAACAAATGCTTTTAGACAGCTTGTATCATCCTCCGGTGATAGACGTAGTTATAGAGAAAACTACAGAGAAAAATCTATATATTCGCCATCGCTTCGAGGGCAAGGAACTTTATAAACCATATATTAATGATACTTTAGTAGGAATTGAATTTTTATGGGGCGGTCAGGTGCAGTTAGAAACTACTGATATTATTCCGATTAAAAAGCTAAAAGAAACAGACGAACAGAAATTTGATTACAAAAGAGTATTATATACGATTAAAGATAAGAAAATCAGTAAGATTGGGATATAATATTTTCAAATGTTTATATTAATAAATTGAAGAAATATTAGTATGCGAAAAGAAATAATATTTATAGTAAAGATAGATGAAGATGGTGAGTTTATGGCTCAAGCAATTGGATATTCCATTTTCACTCAAGGTAATAACGAACAGGAAATCAGAGAAAATATTTTAGACGCTGTTCAGTGCCATTTTGATTCCGATGAGATGCCGGATAGTATAAAAATCCAATTTGTGAAAGAGGAGATTTTGGCTTGTGCCTAAATTGCCAAGAAATTAAGTCATATTTTTAAAGGATACAATTATGGGACAGTTTTGGGGAATTGGTATAGTTACCAAAATGAAATATTCGAAAGAAAATTTGCTTAAAGCACAAGCGACGGCTGATGAGTTTAAGGAGAAGTGGTGTCGTGATTACCACTTTGATGCAGAATTATTTGACATAAATGAGAATGACTCTCATTGGATTTATTCTCTAAAGCAAGCAATTATGGAAAAGGAATTAATTCCATTTTTAGAGAAATTTTATCCGAGGATGTACGATAAAAAAACATATTATGATGAAGCATTAAATTCATTAATAACAATGCCATCTGATCAATGGCTTGATTATGCAAAAAGAAAAGAAGAAGAAGTCTTTCAATTTGATAAGTATGGTGAATGTGACTATATTGATTTTGAAAGAGGATTTAGAAATAAAATTTCGATTAGATATGAATCTATTTTGATTTCCATGGAAGGTAAGGTAATGATGGAAGTCTATGGCAGACAATTTGATTTTTTCAAATCCTGTATGATTGATTCTTTCAGTAATTTTAAAATAGCCAAAGCCTTACGTGTCTATATTACCGGATAAATATATATTTTAAAACACTAAATCAAAGGAAAAATTATGAAAAAATTATTGGGTTTAGCCTTAGCATTTATGCTAACAGTATCAGCGTATTCCGCTGAAATCTCATCTACTAAAGATGGTGGCATCTGGGCAGATCCGGCATCGTGGGTTGGTGGAAAAGTGCCGTCAAAAGATGACGATGTAATCATAACGAGCAAAATTTCCGCTGAAGAATTATTTGAATGCAAATCAATTATTATCAACGAAAATTCTGATTTAATTATCGATACCAAATCCGAAGATATTAGATGTTCGGTTCAAGAGTTTACCAACAATGGGATTTTAATTGTTGCGGACAAATCGATGATTGCCATTCAACACATCCATAATAACAAAACAATTGAGAATAGAGGAGTAATAGAAGTAGAAATGTAATTGTGTGAAATATTAATGACACAATTCCGTTTAATTTATCAGTAGGATGAATTATCTTTAAAAAAATAGGATTTTGCAAAATGGTTTTCCGATTATATAATATATTTATAGTATTATGCTTGTCAATTGTCCTTATGGCTTGCGAAAGTACAGATAATAGCAATCCCCAAAAGACATTGACACTTATTGCCGATGACAGTGGATTCGACGATATGAGCTTTAATTATTCCGGTAAGTTGGGAATGCAACGACTATCTGAGCAGTATGATATAAACGTCATATATAAAACTGTTGGAATTGACGGAACTGCCTCGGACATCATTGCAGCAGCTACTAAGAATTCAGATTTGACAATTTGTTTGGGCTATACATTCTCTGATTATTTAGATTCTATTGCTATGGGATTCCCTACAAAACTATTCTCAATTATAGATTATAGTTATCAATATAATAGGCATAATATTAATTCCTCGAAATTTGACGTAAAGCAAGCCACTTATCCGCTTGGATATTTAGCAGCCTCTATGATTCGCAATTTAGATACGATGCAATCCTCAATTGGTTTTATTGGAGGCGATAATTCTGAAGAAATTAATCAATTTCTAATTGGATTCCGAAGCGGAATTGAGCGATATGATTCTACTTATCAATTGAATACAAATCTGCAAATTGAATATGTGAACAGCTTCTCTGACTCGGCTAAATGTTATCAAATTGCCAAAAATATGATTATGAACGGTGTGAAAATTATTTTTCCTCCGGCAGGCAAGAGCGGAATGGGTGCATTTGCTGCGGCTAAGGAATTAGGGGCTTACGCAATTGGTTATGACGTAGATTGTGCTGCCACTCTACCAAATTTCAAAAATATTATTATATCATCTTGTATTAAGCGAATTGATAATTCAGTGTTTGCTGTCGGTGAATATTATCTTAAAAACGGGATTATCCAGCCGGCTCCATATTTTGGTACTCTGAAAAACGAAGGAGTAGCGATTGCACCGTATTATGAATTCAATAATAAAATTGCGGACTCTACGAAGAATGCTATAAATGGTATTATTCAGGGCATTATCAATAGGACAATTAAAATTTAGGATTGTTTGGAATGTTTTCTAATTAGCAAAAAGCGTGATTTAAGTAGAAAATTATTAGTTTTTATAAGTGGCGGCACGACTGGATTCGAACCAACAACATTTGATGCTTTAAAATTTGTAAAAAAAATGAATTGTTGAAAAATATTTCTTGCATAGAATCAAAAAAAGGCTTAAATTTGTATTCTTAAAAGAAGCTGATAGCGACTTTAAATAGAGATACGGAGGACTAGTCTAATTGGTAAGGCAGCGGTCTTGAAAACCGCCGGCAGTGATGCCTTGGGAGTTCGAGCCTCTCGTCCTCCGCATAACAAAATTGATTGCTAAAGTGCGAATCAATGCGGAAAAATCTTTGAAATATTCGATTTCGCTATTTATTTAGCGAATTACCGGGAGGACTAGTCTAATTGGTAAGGCAGCGGTCTTGAAAACCGCCGGCAGTGATGCCTTGGGAGTTCGAGCCTCTCGTCCTCCGCTCGGTACAAAAAGTCTTTATTGCATAATGCAGTAAAGACTTTTTGCGTTACTATTGAAATATATTATTACCAATTGAAATTTCAATAAAACAAAGCTACTGCAAATACTCCTTTTATTAATATTAATAATTTCATAATTTGCATTCTTTTTAAAGGAATGAAAATAATGAAAATTATATATGCTCTATTTGCTTTGATTATCGCAAGTTATAATTTATATTCGGATGACTTCCAAACATATTATGAAGCATCCGGATTTAAAGAAACTCCACGCTATGCAGAAACAGTAGCATATTGCAAGAAGTTGGAAGCAAGCACCGAGTTTTTGAAATTTACTAATTTCGGCACGTCTCCGCAGGGGCGAGAACTTCCTTTGCTTATTTACGATCGTAATATGAACTTTTCTGCTGATGCTGTGCGTAAATCAGGAAATGCAGTGCTTTTTATTCAAGCGTGCATACATCCCGGCGAATCCGAAGGAAAGGATGCAGGCTTGATGTTGCTCCGAGATATAATCCGCGATAATAAATTCAAATCATATTTAGATAATGTAACTTTGGTTTTTATTCCTATCTTTAATGTAGATGGTCACGAAAGATTTAGCCCATATAGTCGGATTAATCAAAATGGTCCTATCGAAATGGGATGGCGTACTACAGCTAATAATTTTAATCTGAACAGAGAGTTTATGAAAGCTGACGCTCCGGAAATGCAAAGTTGGCTTCGTCTTTATAATGAATGGCTTCCTGAAATGCTTGTAGATTGTCATACTACAGATGGTTCAGACTATCAATATACTGTAACCTATGGTATAGAAATATACGGAAACACGGAAGCAAATCTTTCCGATTGGATGCGGGATAAATACATTTCTCCGCTAATTGAACGCTTAGAGAAAGATGAAAATATACTTTCGTTTCCGTATGTAATGTTTCGCAATTGGCATGATCCGAAAAGCGGACTGCAAAGTAGATGTTCTCCGGCAATGCTTTGCGGAGGCTATGTAGCCCTTCAGAATCGTGCAAGTCTTCTTTTGGAAACTCATTCATTAAAAGATTATCAAACACGGGTTAATGCCACTTATAAAGTAATTGAAAATACTTTAAAAATAGTTAGTGCAGAAAAGGATAGTCTCCAAAAATTAATTAAAGCAGCTGATTTGAAATGTTCTCGAGGCGATATTGCTAAGGAAAAATATCCTTTACAATATGATTTAACTAACGACAGCATTATGATAGACTTCAAAGCTAAGGAATATTATCCCAAGAAAAGCGAAATAACCGGAAAGGATTATTATTTTTATACTGACAAACCAATTACATATCAAATACCTTACTTTAAGGATATTGTACCGAGTGAATTTACTAAATTACCTTTGGCTTATATTATTCCGGCTGAGTGGATAGATGTAATCAAACGTTTAGAATGGCATAAGATCGCATATTTTTATACTAACAATGAAGTAACATTAAGTAACGTTAGTACTTATAAGCTCGACAGTGTTAAATTAGCTGAAACATCTTATGAAGGAAGGCAACGAGTTGTCTCTATGAAGCAAAAGGAAATTACTATAAATAAAACATATCCTCGCATGAGTGCAGTAGTTTTGATTCGGCAACGTGCAGCAAGAGTTTTAGTTGATTTCCTTGAGCCGGCATCTTATGATTCATTTCTGAGATGGGGTTTCTTTAATAATTTATTTGAGAATAAAGAGTATTTTGAAACTTACGTGATGGAAGTAATTGCCGAACAAATGATGAAAGACCAAAAGATTAAGGAAGCATTTGAAGCAGACAAGGCAGCAAATCCTAGCAAGTTTATAGAACAAAGAGACATCTTGAATTGGTTTTACGAACGTTCACCTTACCTTGATTCCGTCAAGAATGTATATCCTATCGGTCGTATTTTTGATGAAGACCAATTGCATACGCTTATCAGCAATTAATAATTGCTTAAAAATAAAAAAAGGCGGGATAATTTACATCTCGCCTTTCTTGTATCTATTATGATTTTAAATCCAAGCTGCAAGTTGGGATAAGAATGATAATTATGAAAATTTGGCTATAGTCTTGAAATTGCTCATCGAATTCGGTGGAGCAATAGACCACAGCTAATTTATCGACTAATTTGCTTATTTTGAAGTGTTTAATTCTTGATTTGCAGTAAATCATATTAATTCATCAATAGACTTGAATATATTTGTATATCATTTTTTTGTGAGCTTGACTAGATGCCTAAGTCAGCATAATTAATTGATAAAAAGTAAATGATTATAAAAACAACTAATAATTTAACATTATGAAATACTTGAAAAAAATTACTAACGGCGTACTATTGATTATTATCGGTATATTGCACACGAAATTGGCGTTGTCAATTGATGGATTTGGATTGAAATTCACAGAATTCTCAAAATCAAATTTCTACAATATTCACAAAGGACTCGACGAACTCCCATTCGCTCCCGGAAAGATGAGCATCAGCAGTTTGGAATCCTTCTCAACTTTTTGGTTTTTCTATTTTGGCATTATGCTAATTCCTATCGGCTTGTTAGTCCATTCAATTGAAAAATCCGGGCGTACTCTTCCTCATTATTTTACGATTGCATATTTGCTTATAGTTATTATCGGTGCTTATATGATTCCAAATTCTGGGATGACAGTTATTATGCTGCCGCAAGCTATTTATATGTTAATTATCAATTATGTCAGAAGCAGGAAATTACAAAATGTCAATAGTTAAATCCCCGTTATCAGTTAAAACGATACTACTCAAATCGCCTATAGCAATTGTTTTAGTTATAGGCTTTCAGTTGATAGTGTACCTTTTATTTTTTCATCCCAATATTATAAAATGGGGAACTACAGAACAAGAATCTACTATGCCGATGCTTGGAGACAAATATGCCGAAAGCATTAGCTCCACTCGAGCCATAGACATACACAAACCTTCCCAAATCGTCTGGCAATATTTAGTAGATTTGGGAGCAGACCGCAGAGGCTTTTATAGCTACGATTTTATAGAGAAAGTAGTCGGTTGCGAATTTGCCAATAACGCAAATGAGAAAATTCGAGAGTTAGAAGTAGGAAGGATAATTTCCGGTGATACTTCCGGCAAAAGTCAATACGGATTTAAAGTAATTAAAGTAGTCCAAGGTCAAGCTGCATATTTAGAGAATTGGGGCGGATGGCTTGTTCAAGCGATTAATTCGAATACTACCAGATTACTAATCCGCACGCACGAGAAAAAGTCTAACAATGTATTTACTACTATATTTAATCGTGTATTCGATGCCGCACACTATATCATGGAGCGACGAATGATGCTCGGCATTAAAGATCTCGCAGAAATGAACGACACTTACACGCCAACCAACGACTTGAAATGGCTATTGGGCATATTCATATCGGGTCTGGCTGGGATAGTATTGGTTATCGCAAGCAAAGGATACAGTAAGTTTATATTGCCTACAATTTTCTATACTGTATGGCAGATAGTTCTATTGATATTTAATCCATTACTGATTTACGGAATCCTTTTGCTGCTATTTATTAGCGGAATATTTTTCGCCAATCATTATTTACAAACCAAGATTAGAAATTAGACCGCTGCACAATTATGCACTTCCAACTCATCCGATGTATCGCAGTCATCGGATGAATGGAGCAGCGTAATTCGTAATTGATTTTAATCCTGGAGGGATTAAATGTTTATAGCAATGTAATTATGCGGACGCTGCGACCACTATTATTTAGCTTTTTAGATGTCCTACGTCTGCTAGATGTAGGACATCTAAATCCTTCTTCTCGTAATTCGTAATTTGAAATCTGTCTTCGGATTCAGCGTAGCTCAATTCGTAATTGATTTTATTCTCCGCTTGCTATACCGAAATATTATTCTTAAATTTGCACTATAGAAATTACTGAGAATTCGTAGATAATTTCGCAAAATATTCTTATTACATAAAAAAGTACAGTAGAGAATTTCAAATGAATAATTTTAGCAACACCCATTTGCACCCGGTAGAAAAAGCGAGTGCTTTAGAAAGCCGACTCCGGCTATTTCTGCAAAATCCCAGAAAAATATTAAGAAAATATATTCGTTCGGGCATGACAATTCTTGATTTGGGTTGTGGGACGGGCTACTTTACATTAGAAATTGCAAAATTGCTTAACAATAATGGGAAAGTTATTGCCACCGACGTGCAAAATGGAATGCTTGAAATCTTACGACGCAAATTACACAATAGCGAACTACGCAATCAAATTGAAATTCACAAAAGCGAATCGAATACACTCGGCTTGACCGATAAATTTGATTTTATCCTCG
>CAZIIZ010000006.1:0-19447 GCA_964539225.1 uncultured Hyphomicrobiales bacterium
AGACTCGCTCCACAGGAATGACAACTCAGAGAGATGTGTATAATGGTTAGCATTCATACGTTGTGAGTCTTCGATCGGATGCAGGAATCTTCCGACAGGTTAAGAAACTGTCGGAAGGTGATTATTATCATTACCATCCAAAGGTTTTAGCATTAGATTTTTATATTTTAGTCGTACGAATACCAAACCAAGCCGTTAGTGCAATATATTAATCAAACTATTATCCACAATTTTATTATTATATTCGTCAATGCAAGTTGAATAATGTTAATAAATTTTAAAATAGAAATTATGAATGTATATATTGAGACTTTCGGTTGCCAAATGAATCTGAGCGATACAGAAATTGTGTCGTCTTTACTCCAATCCAGCGGTTATCATTTACTTACTTCGCCTGTCAATGCTGACATCATTCTGCTAAACACTTGCTCAGTGCGAGACAATGCAGAAAATAAAATTCACGAACGCATTAATCATCTGAAGCAATATAAAAAAAAGAAGAAAAAACTCGTCGTAGGTATTTTGGGATGTATGGCTGAACGATTAAAAGAGCAATTAATCGGGGAAAAAGGAATGGTCGGATTAGTAGTCGGACCGGATGAATATCGCAAATTGCCGGAAATATTAGACAATGTGTTTCACGGCGAAAAAGGAATAGCCGTGAAATTAAGTCGAGTAGAAACTTATGACGACATAGAACCGCTCAGAGAAGACGGAATTTCTGCATTTATTTCTATTATGCGTGGGTGCAATAATTTCTGTTCATACTGCGTAGTGCCTTACACTCGTGGTCGGGAACGCTCTCGCGATAAACGAACAATAATTGCTGAAGTGCTGAAATTGAAAAATCGTGGATTCAGAGAAATTTCGCTACTTGGGCAGAATGTAAATAGTTATAGAGATGTGGAAACTGGTACTGATTTCCCAACCTTGATGGAAGAATTAGCAGACTTAACGCCTGAGATTAGATTCCGTTTCACTACTTCGCATCCTAAGGACATAAGCGATGAATTAATAATAGTAATGTCCAAATATGATAATATATGCAAGCATTTGCATTTACCCGTTCAGAGCGGATCGTCGAGAGTATTAGAAATGATGAATCGAGGTTATTCTGCCGAACAATACTTAGCCAAAATTGAAAAAATAAAAACATTGATGCCGAATATTTCGCTATCGACTGATATTATAGCTGGCTATCCCGGAGAAACTAACGAAGACCATCTGCAAACCTTGGAGTTGATGCGTAAAGTGCGATACGAAGGAGCTTTTATGTTCAAGTACAGTCCGAGAGAAGGCACGAAAGCATTCAAAATAGAAGACGATGTAATCGAGGAAGAAAAAGTCCGCAGACTCAATGAAATTATAGAATTGCAGCAGGAAATAGCTAAGGAAAACAATCAAGCAGAAATCGGCAAAATTCATACAGTTTTGACTGAGAACGTCAGCCGACGTAGCGATAAAGAGTGGAAAGGTAGAACCGATACTAATAAGTCTGTGGTGTTCCCGATTACTGATGATTTGGAAATAGCCGAAGGGCAATATTATCAAGTAAAAATAGTTTCCGCCGGTCCGAATACCTTAAAAGGAGAAATGGTGTGAAATTCGACGAATTAAAATTGTTGATAAAATCAGAATCTCAAAGGACATCAAATTCATTTGATGAATCAAGTACTATAATTAGTTCTACAATATTTGCTTTAGATAAACATAATATTATTGAATTAACAAAGGAAATAGGAGCAATTCCTGAGGATATATCTCACGATTCAACTGAAGAAAAGCTTTATTCTAAAGCTACAGATATTTTGCTTGCTAAAATATTTCATGAACTTGGCTTTAATGCAATAGTTAATAAAGAAAGAGCAAATTGTGCTGATGTAATTGTAAAAAGTCAATTACACGAATACACATTTGTAGCAGATGCAAAAGCATTTAGATTGAGCCGAACTGCAAAAAATCAAAAAGATTTTAAGGTGAAGTCGATGGTGGATTGGAAAGGAGATAATGATTATTCAGTTTTGATTTGTCCGTATTATCAATATCCCAAAAGTAATAGCCAAATTTACGGGCAAGCATTACTTGGTAATGTTTGTTTATTGAGCTGGGAGCATTTGGCATATTTCCTCGAAAATGATATAAAAGAAACTATTACTTTGAATTTGAAATCCTTATGGAGTTTGAGCGATACTTTAAGTGAATCGGTAACGATTAAAGATAAAGATTTGAATATCAACTTTCATCAAAAAGCCAATAAGATAATTTGCGAAACTATTGGTTTAGAATTTGAAGATTTTCAATTGTATCTGAATAGTTTTAAATCATATTTGATTACTCGTTGTGAATCTGAAATCCTGTTTTGGGAAGAACAAATCCTAATTATTAAACAATATACGAAAGCTAAAGCTATCACCGAATTGATTACGGCTTTAAAACTAAATGAAAAAATTACGGCAATCAATAAATACATTAAATCATTAAGGACTTAATTGATGCAAGATACCAATAATTCAACGATAATCAATTCCATCATTAATGCTGATTGTTTAAATGTTTTAAAAGATATTGACTCAGATAGCATTCACTTAATTCTGAGCGATATTCCTTATGGAATCGGAGCTGAGGAGTGGGATGTATTGCACGATAATTCAAATTCAGCTTATTTAGGTTCGAGTCCCGGACAAGAGAGAGCCGGTGCAGTTTTCAAAAAAAGGGGTAAACCACTAAATGGCTGGTCTGAAGCTGATAGACAAATCCCAATTCAGTATTATGATTGGTGTGCTTCATGGGCAAAAGATTGGTACAGAGTGCTAAAGCCTGGAGCAACTGCTTTTGTGTTTGCCGGAAGGCGTTTAGCTCATCGTTGTATTTGTGCATTTGAAGATATTGGATTTACTTATAAAGATATGCTTGCTTGGTCTAAAGAAAAAGCACCTCATAGAGCTCAAAGGCTAAGTATTGTTTATGACAGGCGTGGCGATACAGACTCGTCTGAATTATTCAATGGGTGGCGGGTAGGCAATTTACGACCTACATTTGAACCAATACTTTGGTTTACGAAACCATATAAAATTGGTGGTACAATTGCCGACAACATGATAGAGCAAGGAGTAGGTGCATTTAACGAAAAAGCGTTTTTGAAATATGCTGATTCGCCTGATAATATTATCAGAATCGCTTCTAATTCAAATGATACAGGGCTTCACCCTACTCAAAAACCACTAAAATTAATGAAAGCATTGATTGAATTGACTACTTCAGAAAATCAATTAGTATTGGATCCATTTTGCGGAAGCGGAACAACTTGCGTAGCGGCATTTCTTTTAAATCGTAAATACATTGGAATTGAATTAAACAGTCCTTATGCAATAATTGCCAAATCAAGATTAGAGACAATAGAACAAAACGAAGCTAATTCATTATTTGTAAGCTAAAAGTTTAAGAAATAAATATTTTCGGGTGCGAATCTCGAATTGATTTCGCACCCGAATAGATAATGATTGTTTAATCGGCGAATACAAATTTCAGAGCTTCGCTGATGTGTTTGATAGGATGAATTATCATATCTTGTTTGATTTCCGGAGCTACATCGTCGATGTCTCTCAAGTTATCATTCGGAATCAAGATAGTCATGATTCCCGCACGACGAGCAGCCAATAATTTCTCGTTTAGTCCACCGATAGGCAACACATTGCCTCGTAGAGTAATCTCTCCGGTCATAGCAATATCGCCTCGTACAGCACGCTTAGATGCCGCAGAAATCAAAGCAATAGTCATAGTGATGCCGGCAGACGGACCGTCCTTAGGAATAGCTCCTTCGGGTACGTGGATATGAATTTCTTTTTTCTCGAAAAATTTCTCATCCACACCGAATTCCTGATAATTAGCACGAACCAATGATAATGCTGCCATTGCAGATTCTTTCATCACGTCGCCTAACTTTCCGGTTAGAGTTAATTTCTCTGTGCCGGGCATCATATTGACTTCAATCGGCAGAATATCGCCTCCGACGCTAGTCCAAGCCAATCCGGTAACTACGCCGATTCTCGGCTCTAGGTTTTCCTTTCTAATGCGGAATCTCGGAGCTTTTAAGTATTTCTCCACAATTTCCGGCGTGATTGTTAATTCTTTCGAGTGCATTTCGCTTTGGAATTCAGAATTAATACCGAGATATTCTACCTGTTGGTCTTGATCCTTACTTTCTTGTTTCGCTTGTAATGATTGCTCAATGTCTTGATGGTTCGTATTGAACTCAGCAATCAATTCTTTAGCAAATTTGCGAAGTACGGAGCCGACTTCTCGTTCTAAATTGCGGACTCCAGCTTCCTTAGTATATTCACGAATAATTTTATAAACGGCATCGTCGGTAAATTTAATATTGAAGTCCGTCATCCCATATTCAGTGATTACTTTAGGGATAATGTGGCGAACGGCAATTTCAAATTTCTGATAATCCAAATATGAGCCAAGCTCGATAATTTCCATTCTATCCAACAACGGCGAAGGAATGTCGTATCGTACGTTCGCAGTAGTTATGAATAGTACATTCGACAAATCATAATCCACTTCGAGGTAGTGATCGTTGAAGTTATTATTCTGTTCCGGATCGAGTACTTCCAGCAAAGCCGAAGCTGGATCGCCGCGGAAATCATTAGCCATTTTATCGATTTCGTCTAATAAAATCACCGGATTAACTGTGCCAGCTTTCTTCATTGATTGAACTATTTTGCCGGGCAATGCTCCAATGTATGTACGGCGATGACCACGAATTTCAGCTTCGTCTCGCACTCCGCCTAACGAAAAGCGTATAAATTTCCTGCCCAAAGCTCGGGCAATTGATTTAGCCAATGATGTTTTGCCTACGCCGGGAGGTCCGACGAAGCAAAGGATTTGGCGTTTCAAATTGCCGGTCAAATTCAATATTGCTATGTATTCTAAGATCCTATCTTTCGGTTTTTCTAAATCATAATGATCAGCATCTAATACTTCTTTTACGTGATTAATGTTCATGTCGTCCTTGGTCATTTCGTGCCAAGGGATTTGAGTCATTAATTCTATATAATTACGAAGCACCGCAAAGTCTGGCGACATAGGCGAAGTTTTTTTCAATTTCTCGAATTCTTCGTCGGCTTTCGCAAGGGCGTGTTCGGGCATTTGAGCTTTGTCTATAGCTTCTCGAATCGCTATCACTTCGGGCGACAATTTTTCGTCCTCGCCGAGTTCGGATTCTAATGCTCTAATTTGTTCTTGTATATAGAACTTTCTTTGCATTTTTTGAATAGAATTCTGCACTTTGCTCTCTACTTCTTCTTCTACTTTTAGCAAATCCAATTCTTTAGCAAGAATTGCTGCAAGTGTGAAATATTGAGCCTTTAAATCTTTAGCATCTAATACTTTTTGCTTTATTTCTGCTTTCTGAGTTAAATTTGCAGCAGCGAAGTATAGTTTGCGAAGCGGGTCGTTGATATTATCGAAAGCCACTATCAAATCATTATGAAGCACTCTATTATTGCGGATATACTGTATGAATAAGTCTGAGCTTCTTCGGATTGTTGCGATAGTCTCGTTATCTTTTTCGTCATATTCAATCTCCATCGGCTCGACTTGAGCGTACAAGTAATCTTTTTTCTTTTTAGATTTTACGATTTTGCCTTGCATCACTCCTTCGACCAATACTTTAATCATATTATTCGGCAGACGAAGCACCTGAATAATTTTGCATATAGTACCATTTTTATATATATCTTTTGAAGTCGGTTCTTCTGTTTCCGGATTTTTCTGAGCGGTAATAAAAATAAATTTTTCATTTTCCATCGCATCCGAAACAGCTTTCATAGTGGATGTTCTGCCGATTAATATCGGATATATCATAATCGGAAAGATTACAATATCCCTTACTGGCAAAACCGGAATATTTTTAGGAACTACTACGGTGTTAGAATCACTTTTAGTAATATTATCTAAAACTGCGTCCTTATCTTGCATTAATTTCCCCATATATTTTGTTTCGTGTTTTTATCTATAGTATGAATTGCTATATATTATAGCAAAGCGTATAAACAGAATTCAGCTCATTTTATTGTATTAAGACCCCTGCAAAAACTTTAAAACTCTGAATTGTCATTCCTGCGAAACGAGTCTTCGAGTGGATGCAGGAAATCTGTCTTCGGATTCAGCGTAGCTAATCTATAATATATTACGAATATTAATTGCTTTACTCAATTATCAAATTTTATTACTGTGATTTAATTTGAAAGAGTTTTGCAACGGTCTTGTATTATTCTTTATCAATAAACGTTTGAACTAAGTTCATTTTTAAGATATTGGTTCATCGTCGAGCGGTGTTTCTTCTTTCCATTCACTAATGAATATTTCGTCGAAAGCATCTTCCTGAATCAAATATATCTTTTTCCTTCTAATCAAATCAAGAATTGCCAGAAAAGTAAGCACAATAATCGGTTTGTCGAACCTTGCGATATAGTCCGAGAAAATAATTCTTTTCTTCTTGGCTAATGCTTTCATTATCAGTGCTGATTTTTCTTCGATAGTCATCGGGAACAAATTCACTATATGCGATGCTTCCGGTTCAGCTTCAGTTTTATTCATTGCCTTTTGGAAAGCTCGCATCAAATCGAATAGATTCGCATTCGCATAGTTGTTTTTTTGTGCTTCTTCAGCATTTCTTTGGTCTGCTTCAAACAATCGTCTATAATAAATATACTTTTGCGAATCTTCCATTTCCTTTAGATTGTATCCGGCTTCTTTGAACTTTTTATATTCTAATAACCTTTGGACTAATTGAGTACGTGGATCTTCTGGTTCAGTGCCGTCTTCGGCATCTTCTCTAGGCAGAAGCATTTGAGTCTTGATATACATCAAAGTAGTCGCCATCACCAAGAATTCTCCGGCTAATTCCAAATCAAAATGATGAATCACTTTGATATATTTTAAGAATTCCGCAGTAATTCGAGCAATCGGAATATCATAGATATTCAACTCGTCTCTTTTGATAAAGTATAGCAACAAATCAAAAGGTCCCTCGAAGTTCGGCAATTTCAGCTTATACATACTTATGTTCGCATTCTTCCAAATAATATACAATTAGTGCATATTCTATAGCAATATTTATGCCGATTCGCTTAATATTGTTACAATTATATTCAAATGGAATAAATATTTAGATTTGAACTGATAAATAAATTACTTGATATTATGGAATAAATTTTATAAATTGTGCGTACTAAATGTTTCACATGCGAACTAAAGTTTTGGACGGAGATTATGCTAATATTAATAGTAGAGGACAATAGTTTACAAAGGAAAATACTGAACAAGTATTTATCTGGAACTGATTACCAAGTAATCGAAGCCGAAACAGCCGAAGAAGCATATAAATTATTAGATACTATTATACCCGATTTAATATTGGCAGATATTATTTTGCCGGGAGAGAATGGGGTCAGCTTTATCCGTAAGTTAAAGTCAATGCAAAAATTCGAGCAAGTACCTGTAATATTTTTAAGTTCAATAGCTTCGAGAGATCGAGTAGTAGAGGCACTTAACGCCGGAGCGAATGATTATATCACTAAACCATTCGATAAAGAAGAATTATTAGCTCGGTTAAAGGTTAATTTAGCTCTTAAACGTTCTCAAGATATTATTAAAAAACAGAATGATGACCTACTCCAAATCAATATTTTCAATTCTAGCATTATTGATAATGCCGGCGAAGGTATTGCTATATACGACCATAATTTATGTTATCGGACTTGGAATCGAGCTATGGAGAATATGACCGGTATCAATGCAGAGCAAGTAATTGGTCGGAAAGCAAACGAAATCTTTCCTTTTATTTCTGACTTAGGTATAGATAAACTAATTCTCGATGCTTTGCAAGGCAAACGAATTGTAACTCCTATTCATCAATTTAATATTCCACATACTAAACACGAGGGTTGGGTTCGCTCGGTATTTGTGCCTAATTTTGATTCTAATGGAGTAATAGACAGTGTAATTGCAGTGGTAAGCGATTTGACAGATATTCACACCAAAGAAATGTTGCTTCTCAAGCAGAAATCGCACCTCAAAGGGCTTTTCGACAATATGAATACTCCGTTTTTCTTCAACGAACTTATCCGAGATTCAAGCGGAAATGTGCAAACAATTAAAATAATAGAGTACAATAAAGAATTTGAGAGAATTATTAATAGTAATAATTTAGACCCAAATAATTTAACATTGCAGGACTTATTTCCAGAATTAAGCGGCGATATTATCAATAACTTAATTAATGTTGCCGAGACCGGAATTCCGATGGATTTCGAATTTCGATGTACAATTACCAATAAAGTATATAATACAAAAGCATATTCACCGGAAAAAGATAGATTAGCAATAATTATCGAGGATATTAGCGAAAATAAAAGAATTGTCGATGAATTATCTAAAAGCGAAAATAGATTTCGCTCCTTAGCCACAGCATCGCCGGACGCTATATTTATAACGGATTTATCGTTTAATATTAAATTAGCATCGAATGCCTATAAACGCATATTCAAATATACAAATGATCAGAATCCAACTTCATTTATGGAATTAATTGACAGAACCGAAGTTAACTCATTTACTTCAATAGTCGATGACTTGATTAAATATAATAAATTGCAGAATGAAGTTTTTATCGGACGCAAGCAAACAGGCGAAAAAATCTTCATCGATGTAAGTATTGGTTTGCTTCAAAATCAGTCCACAGCCCAACCGGAGTTGATTCTCATAGCTCGTGATATTACGGAGAGAAAAAAGATAGAATTTCAATTAATTGAAGCTAAAAATAGAGCAGAAGAAGCAAGCAAAGCCAAAAGTCAGTTTATCGCAAATACCAGCCACGAGATACGAACTCCGTTAAACGCTATAATGGGTTATGCCGATATTATGAAGCAACAGCTCAAAGACAATACGAATACAGACTTATTGAACGGTATCCAAAAGGGTGCGAAGAAATTGTTGTCGATAGTGAATTCTATTTTAGATCTATCGAAAATGGAATCAGGGCATTTCCGCCAAGCATTTTCACCATTTAATTTTATCCAAACTATCGTGGATATTAAGCAAATATATTCGACCAAGACTAAACAGAAAAATCTGAAATTCAAAATTTCTATTGCGGATAATTTCCCGATTCAAATTATTTCGGACGACATAAAACTAAGGCAAATAATTACTAATTTATTAGATAATGCAATTAAATTTACGAATGAAGGCGAAATTCTATTTGATGTAGAATTCAAAGATAATGGCAACTCTATAGATTTGTATTTAATAATCAAGGACACTGGTATCGGTATTCCGGCGAATCAGCAAAAAATAATTTTTCAAGCATTCCACCAACTGGAAGCACAAAGCTCTCGTCGCTACGGTGGTACGGGACTTGGGCTTACAATTACCCAAAAAATAGTGGAAATGCTTAATGGGAAAATTGAAGTATTGAGCCTTCTGGGCGAAGGATCCGAATTTCGCGTAAGTATCCCAAACATTAGGAAGGCACAATTATCTAATAATGAACACTTAGAAGCCTTAATCGACAACGAATTATTCACTGTAATTATTATATCAAGCGATTTAGAATTTATAAATGATATGTCCACTTTATTATTTCAAGCGAATATTCCATGCTTGGCTTATAGCGAATTGAATAAATCTACCTTAGATTCTATTAAATCGAAATCAATAATTGTTGATTTTGATACTTGTAAATTAGTAGAAAGCCAAGTGAATCAATTTTTCGATTCTGTGCAAACCGAAAGTCTTTTTGTATTGACTGAGAATTATCAAGACTTAGCAAAGTCTGCATTTAACGTAATTAATAATGCAGAGATAGTAAATAAAGGAAATATGAGCTATATTTGCAGAGAATTGCTTGAATTGTCGATAAAGAATATTGCTAAAACTGCCGATAATGAAAATTGGGGATTGCAAGATTTAATCAAGCTAATCGTCGATAATTTAAGCGAAGATGAAATTAATAATATCAAAATTTCTCTTTATGATAATTGGCGGAGTATCCGAAAGCTAATGGATACAGAAGAAATAAGCAGATTTTCTGACAAAATTATTGAATTAGCTGACCAAATACAATCTAACAAATTAAGTTTGTATGGCAAACTTCTCGCCGTACAAATTGCAAATTTTGAATTGGATATATTAAAAGAAACTTTCGACGCATTCGAAAGTATTATTTTTTCACAAATTAGTGAGAATTACTAATGCAAGGAATTGATTTTAGCGGTTTAGAGCATTTGAGAGTGCTGATAGTAGATGATGTAGTGGATAATATAAGAGTGATTGGCAGATTACTCAAACATAAGGGAATTCAAGTTGCTCCGGCAACAAGCGGCGAGCAAGCTTTAGGATTAGCTGCGGCGAAGGTGCCGGATCTTATTCTTTTAGACGTACAAATGCCGGAGATGGACGGTTTCGAAGTATGTAGAAGATTAAAATTGGATCCCATTACTCCGCATATTCCCATAATATTTTTAACTGCTCGCTCAGAGTCAGAAGATATTATGAAGGGATTTATGCTCGGTGCAATAGACTATATCACTAAACCATTTAATTCAGACGAAGTAATTATTCGCATCAAAAATCATTTAGAACTCAAAAAATCACGTGATATCATTCAAGAGCAAAATTTAATATTAAACCAACTGAATGCCACGAAAGATAAATTTTTCTCTATCATTGCACACGATTTAAAAAATCCAATTTCCAATTTCAGAGATATGACTAAAGTTTTAGTAGAAAATTATTCGATACTAAGCGAAGAAGATATTCAAGAGTATTTGTCTATGCTGAATAATTCATCGGATACTTTATTCTCTTTGTTAGAAAATTTATTAGAATGGAGCCGTTCGCAACGCGGCATAATTGCTTTCGATCCAGTAAAGCTCGATTTTAGCTATTTAGCTGCTAACGTTGTTTCTCTTATAGGACCATTAGCGAATTCTAAAGGTATTAAGTTAACCAATGAAGTACCCGAAGGAATAGTATTCGATGCTGATGTGAATATGATAAATACTATACTGAGAAATTTGATTTCAAATGCAGTCAAATTTACTCCAGAAAATGGCAAAATCATTATTCGAGCATTCCCGCACGAACAATATACAGAAATCAATATAATTGACTCAGGCATTGGGATTAGCCAAGAAAATATCAAGCGTCTGTTCGATATATCAGAGAATTTTTCTACTCTCGGCACTTCCAACGAAAAAGGTACTGGAATAGGGCTGATTTTATGCAAGGAATTTATAGAAAAGCATAACGGTCAAATATGGATAGAAAGCGAATTAGGCGTTGGGACAAAGTTTATCTTTAGAATTCCTAAACAAGATATATTATAATCATCATATTAATTCAATTGCAATTGTAGTTAATTATAATTATTTTAAAAGACCATTCATAGCATGCCCGAATGGCGAAATTGGCAGACGCGCTACATTCAGGTTGTAGTTCTCGCAAGGGAGTGCAGGTTCAAATCCTGTTTCGGGCACTTAATAATTAACTATCAGCTTTAGATTCCTAAACTTCTAAAAATATTTTGACTCGCAAAGAATAACTATGAATGCAACAATCCCCAAAATTGCTATCATCGGCTACGGCTCGATGGGCAAAGAAATTGAACGAACCGCCCAAAGCGAAGGCTTGACCATAACCAATATTTTCGATATAGATAATCCATTAATGCCCGATACTAATTACGATTTCGATGTAGCCATCGACTTCTCCAATGCTGAAGCTGTGGAGAATAATGTGCGAATATTGTCGACTTTGGGCAAGTCAATAGTACTCGGCACTACCGGATGGAATGACAAATTACCATTAATCGAAAAGATAGTTAATAATGCTAAAATCGGTTTTATTTATGATTCCAATTTTTCTATTGGTATGAATATTTTCCGCAAAATAGTTCAATTATCTTCTCAATTGCTGAACAACTTCTCTAACTACGATATTATGCTGAATGAAGTACATCACAATCGCAAAAAAGATCATCCAAGCGGCACAGCGATTTCATTATCCGAAATAATATTGGAGAATCTAAACCGTAAAACAGAAATCGCCATAGAACATATAAATGGAGAAGCTATTCGCCCCGAGCAATTAGACGTATCGTGTTCTCGTGTAGGCGAAGTAACTGGCACACACACTATATATATCGACTCCTTAGCAGATACTATCCAATTGTCGCATATAGCAAAAAATCGCAGCGGATTCGCCGCCGGAGCAGTATTTGCTGCCAAATGGATACATAATAAATCGGGTATTTACTTGTTCAGAGATTTGTGCTAACCCAAAGCATTTGAATTATGAATGATATAAATTATTTGAAGTTAAAAGACTTAACTCAATTTCTGCTAACCATTATACACATCTTCGACTATGTCGATAAATAGTGTCATTCCGGTTTTGTGAATTTTCTCTACAAAAAACTAAAAAATGATTAGAGATATATTATTACTAACGTTTAACAGCTACACTGTATAAGATTTGATTATTATCATTACTCGGTAGGAGTTAAACATTAGTAACTAAAAGAATTTCACTAAATCTACCAACTCTGTAGTAGGTAAACATATTTTATATTTTATGTTTGGTATCAAGACTAATCTTAGAGCTTTATATACATAATCTGTAAAATTGAGAAAGTTTGGGATCTATGGCTAAAATGTACATTTAGAATGTTCGAATTCAATTGTAAATAGATCAATTTCGGTTTGAGAAAGCTCCTTGTGCCTTCGAGCCATCACAGTTCGAGCAACTTCAATAGATTTTTCTAAGCCATATATAGGCGAATTAGTCTCGCCGCCGAATGAAAATGATTTGATAAACTTCGGCGGGAAATCCGCACAAACAATGCTCGAACAAATTCCTACAACTGTACCGGTCGAGAAATTAGAATTAATTGCAGACTTGGTATGGTCGCCGCATAACAATCCGAGGAACATCTTGCCGGTATCGACCTTGAAGTTCTCGATTTGCAGTGTAATATTATTATATGTATTTTTCAAGTCTGAATTATTAGTGTTGGCTCCGAGATTTACCCATTCAGATATGAACGAATGCCCCAAGAATCCGTCGTGCTGCTTATTTGAATAAGCCTGAATTATAGTATTCTCGACTTCTCCTCCAATTTTACAATGCTCGCCTATGCTGGTTTTCTCGTAAATTTTAGAACCTATTTTAATCGTAGAGCGTCTGCCGATATAGCAAGGACCTACAATTACAGAGTTCGCCATTATTTTTGCATTATCATCGATAATTATCGCACCATTGTTAGCATTCAGAAATACATTAGGCTCGATTTGCACATTATCGCCGATATATATATTATTTTCATTGAAGGTAGATACTGCTTTGTATTCAATTTCGGAGAATCGTTTTAAATTATTAAACAGCAGAGCGTCTTCATCAATAGCTCGCTCATTCGCATAAATTGCGTCCCAAATAAAATTAAGATAATTTGGGTTGCTTAATTCTGCTCCGGCGAACATATCAGCAAAATCATTTAGCATTCTGGTTATGAAATTTAGGTCGGTCGCACTTGGATTAATAATATCTTCGCTTTTCAGATATAGGGCTATCGCTTGCTCATCTTTTTTGAAAATAAACGAAGTCTCGCCTTTCTCAATTTTATGATTCGCATATAATTCCTGCATTTCGTCGAATTGGAGCTGAGAAGGTACAAAATTAGCAGGCACTACTAGCGTATTAAGCTTGCTAATTTCGGGGTTTTCTAACTGGAATTTTTCTAAGAAGAAATCAGTATGCTTTTGGCGATTAGAATGATAAATAATCTGAGCTGATGGGAATAATCTTTGGTATTTTTCAAATATTCTTAACGCTCCGACTCGCAATTCCCATACCGGATGCAAAACGCAAAACGGATAAAAAGTATAAAAATTATCCTGTTCGTAAATTAGTATCTGCTCTATTTTCATTTCATATTTCCAAATGTAATTTTAAAAATAAAGAAACGACTTAGGGAATTGAATATTTGAATATTTGTAGTATATCGTAATAATTACAGCATTGGGCTATTGTAATTATTCGATTTACATTGTAAGCTATTTTGATTGTTACTCATTTTTTACTTAACAGTCTGTTGAAAAAGCAAGGAAATCTTGTTATTCTGCACCTCGTTGAAAATGACAATCTAATAGATTCTCAACAGACTTTTAATGATTATTTCCTAACTGGAGTAAATGAATTCTTCTGCAATAAGTTAATTATACTTGCTTCGCCGGCTAAATGGGCAGCACCAACAATTACAAAATATGTAGAGTGTGAGCTTAAATATTCTTTTATCTTTTCATACATTCCGTCATTTCTGTCGTCTAAGATAGCTTCTCCAAATTCTTTTTCGCTTTGGCTGTCAGTACTTCTTATATCGTCGTCCACTAATCTGGCGAAAGTTTCTACGTCTCCAGATTTCCATGCTAATAGCATAGTGTCGAGTACAGCCGTCATAGTTGACATTTGCTCGATTGACGAATTGAGAAATTCATCTGGATTCTCGTCCATTTTGCTGAGTACGTCCAATTGAGATTGAGCTGTCTCTAATTCTAAAATTGGTTTCGAGCCTGCCTTTTGAGTAAAATACATATCTATGCCGTATTGAGGCAATAGCCCGGCTTTCATATATTCTAAAGTTTGCATGGTCATCACAATTGCTGAAGGCTTGAGCTTCCGCACCATTGTCTCGGCGATTCCTTTATTAGCAAAATAAGCTAATACTTTATCCATAGTCGTGTCGGTGATATGCAGCGACAAACTATCACCTTTGGGATAGTATAAAGATTCTGTTACAGCAGATTGGTCAATATTATCTAAGGCTACCTCGGTAACTAAATAATCTGAGCGAGTAAAGGCATTTTCGATAGCACTATCCAAAGGATAAAACGATTCATTCGCTAAATGAATCGAACCCAATAGATATACAGTAGCTGTGGGAGATTTGACTTCCCAAAATATACTTGGGAATGCTGCACTTGCTGATAAGAAAAAAATCGAGAAAATCGAAAGAAACAATTTATTCAAACAGTAATTACTTCGCACTTATACCTCAAATTTCTTTAATTCATCTCGTAATTTTGCAGCTCGTTCGTAATCTTCGTCTTTAATAGCTTTATTCAGCATATTTCTCAGCTGTTCCAACTTATTAGTACCGAATCCTTCGCGTTTGTTTTTCAAAAACTGTCCGGTATCTTCTCGTACATATTGAGCAGACTCTGCACCTTCAATTGCTGTTTCTTCGAACACATCGCTCGATATATATATAGGAGCTCCGCATCGTACAGCAAGTGCTATTGCATCGCTAGGACGCGAATCTACCTCGAAACCGAAATCTTCTAATACTATTTTAGCGAAAAATGTACCTTCCCGAAGTTCGTGTATAAAAACTTCAGTAACCGAAGCACCGAAATTTTCAATTAATTCCTTCATCACATCGTGGGTCATCGGTCTAGGGGGAACTCCGCCTTCCAATTCTATTGCAATCGCTTGTGCCTCAAAAGCACCAATGATAATCGGAAGCCGACGAGTGCCGTCTAATTCCTGCATCAATAAAGCGTATGCATTATTGTTGGCAGGGCTTGCCGATAAACCAAGGACTACTAATTGTATCTTTTCTAACATAATCTTATTACTGCCTTTTCTTCACATTATTCCATTTACAAATTTATTGACTGATTGTTAGAAAATTTATTGCATATCTGAAAATACATTATTGAAAATATATATCGGCATTTATTATAATTGAGTTCTTCGGGATCAGATAAATAGCTTCGGTCGGAAAAATGAAACTCAAAATATCTAAGAATTGGTAGCTTGTAAATGGAAAATCATGAACATTCTCTATAAAAAGAATGTCTGAACCATTGATTAACCTGATTGAACAGATAAAGATGTTTAAGAGAGTAAATAATTCTTAAAATCATTTTAATCGCTCTAATCAGATAAATCAGCGGTTCAGACAATCTTTAATTGTTATAAACTGATAAATCACAGTTCAGACAAGATAAATAGATTACAAAATTTCTAATCTAGTGTGCGAGAGAACTAAACCTATTCATTGAATCTATACACATACCCTGCACTTATTAGAGGCAGAATAGTCTGTGTCGATTCCTTAGAATTGAAACCAACCCCTACTCCGAGCTTTAGATAAAAGGATTTATAATTCATATCCGCACCTCCACCTAAATACCAATAAGTTTCGTCATTTGTACGAAATTGCTTGTTGTTGAATAAGCCGGTAGCTAAAAATAAATTTGAATCAAATCTTAAACTCTTTATTATTGAGAATAGTATATTTGCCTCGCACCCCCACGCATTCGGTGGGAATATTCCTGCGGTGATTTTGAAACCAGTTAAATAGGTATCGTAATAAGTAATGGATAAATTTACAATTCCGGGAGTTCCTAATTCTACTCCCAAACACCTATATTTCTCTTTTACTCCCAAAGGCTTGTATTCATTTTTCCATCCGTGCCAGTTGCTTATATTTGGATTAATCGTTCGGACTATCAAGGAGTCGAAATCTTGTTTTTCGATTTTAAGTACATTCCCATTTTCGGCTATAAAAGTAAAGAATTTATTATTTGCCTTGATTAGGTTGGCTACATATTTTCCACCGGTTTTGGTGTAAATATCGGAGAAAACTATTTTTCTGTCGATAATCATAGCCTTAGAAATTTCAATTTCTACCCCATCTTCATTTGTAATTAGGATGCTTTCGCCTTTATCTTCGATATTATAGCCGACGAAACTATTTCCATCTTTAGTAGCAATTTCTTCCATCGCATTAGATGTATTAACAAGTGAAAGTACGGTAATGAATAATAATATTATCTTGATTTTCATAAATATGGTTTTTTATAGATGGATATTGATATTTAATTAATTGTAGAATTAATCCTCAAGAAGCAAATCTCTATACGAAAGCGGTCTCCAATTGGCAGAAGTAAGCTTTCTATTATTCACTATTATAGCACCAAATTCAAATTTAGTGAATTCTAATGCTTCGCCACCTTCGGATACGAAATGCAATTTTCGGCTTTCAATGCTTTTGAGATTTGCAGTAAATTTTAGCCCATTATTCAACACAATATCGCAAAATATTGCTCTTTTGGATCTAACTTTTAACAAATCAATTTTTACTTCGGTATTGTACTCATCTACAAATATTAAATGTGTTTTTGTCTCTTGCACTTCAAAGCCTATGTATTTTTGCCCATCTGTATCCTTAATCTCCACTTGTGCATACGCAGACATTCCTGAGCATAAAGCAATTACAAGTATTAGTAGTATCTTTTTCATTGTTAATATTTCATTGTGAATATTTCTTCTATACCAAACTAAGTTACTCTAAATTAAGAAAAAATATCAAGTTATCCAAATTTATCATTGTACTTTTGGGATAAATAGCTCATTAATAATAAAATTTATAACTTTAAGCTAATCGTTACACATATTTTAAATTTAAAAAATGAGTTCATCTCGTTCGAAGTTCTAACCATTATACACATCATCTTACTAAACGTTCAATAGTCATTCCTACGAATGCAGGAATCTGAGCCTTTTACTATTACCACGATACTTGGTTCCCTATTGTCTATTGGTTGTACAACATTCATAGATTGCTGCATCCACTTGAAGACTCGTTCCGTAGGAATGACACTATTCATTGATAAAACTGAAGATGCGTATAATAGACAGATTTATGGAGGAATATTTATCTGATTTTGAACCAAATTACTATATTAATTTTTCGCAAATAGAAACTTTTCTTTGATTTGCATCACTAATTCAGTAAATTAGCGTTTTGTTTTAGTAACGTATAGTATAGAAAAAGAAGAATGAGTAAATTATTAGAATCTGAGATATTGAAAGTAAGTTCACGATTAATTTTGGGAATTGTATTTGTGTTTTTTGCAATCGCTAAAATCGCCAATCCTCTGCAATTCGCCAAAGAAATATCGAATTATCAATTATTGCCGGGCATTTTTATCAATTTTATTGCGATAGTATTGCCTTGGGTTGAGTTGTGCTTGGGATTTTTGTTAATTGCTGGAGTGAAAATCCGAACCTCTGCTATATTGACCGGAATTTTATTGATTGGATTTATCGGTGCAGTTGCCGGAGCTATGGCTCAAGGATTGAATATCAGTTGCGGTTGTTCCGGATCGAATTCTCCTAAAGTCGGCATGGCGAAGATATTAGAGAATAGTGCTTTACTGGTACTTTGTGTCTATTTATCTTACATGCCCAATAGTCGTTTCAGTTTAGAACGAATAATACGAGAAGAAAAATGATAAACATCAAACATTTATTTGGACACGTTTCGGAATCGGTATCCGGTTTTTTAGCTCCAAGTATTTGTTTGGTTTGCTCAGATATAATTATTCAAACAAATGTGCGATTGTCCTGCATTTGCCATAAATGCTATAATCAAATTCCGCTCTCGACTAATTCAAATCAATTAATCACCCGCTTAATTGGCAAGGTTCATCAGGATGATTTAGCAATCGACAAAGCTGTCGGTCTGATAAATCTAAAGGAAGACCACCGCTATATGAAATTAATTTATAATCTAAAGTATTACAACTACAGAAAAGTCGGCTACGAACTCGGCAGAGAATTAGCAAAATATATGACTCAATGCGGAATGAATGATTTCGATATGGTGATCCCTGTGCCTATTCATTCGGCTAAACTGCGAGAGCGTGGCTACAATCAATCGGACTGGATAGCTAAGGCTATAGCAGAAAATTGTAACGCTGCCTATAAACCGCACATAGCAATTCGCAGGGTTTACACCTCAACTCAGACTAAATTAAGAGCCGATATGCGTAGTAAAAATGTTAGCGGAGTATTCAAAGTAATTGCTGATAAATCAGAAATCAAAGGTAAAACCGTCGTAATAGCCGACGACGTGTTCACCACCGGCTCTACTATTAATTCTTTAGCTCTAGAATTGTTAGAAAATGGAGTACACTCGGTCTATGCCGCTACTTTAGCAGTCGCATAATTTCTGATAAGAAGCAGTTGAAATCTGAGCTATATCGTGAAAACAAATTCGCTCGAAGACTCGTTCCGCTATGAATGCTAACCATTATACACATTTTTTAGGGTTGTCATTCCTGCAAACGAGTCTTCGAGTGCATGCAGGAATCTATCTTCGAAGCTATACCGGAATCTAAATCTATATTATGTTTCCTTGAAGTTTTAGATTCCTGCATCCGTTCGAAGACTCACTACGCAGGAATGACAAGAATAGAAATGCACTCGAAGACTCGTTCCGCTATGAATGCTAACCATTATACACATTTTTTTGGGTTGTCATTCCTGCAAACGAGTCTTCGAGTGCATGCAGGAATCTATCTTCGAA
>CAZIIZ010000007.1:0-12124 GCA_964539225.1 uncultured Hyphomicrobiales bacterium
GATTTATCACGGCGAGCGCTTGCATAATTTTTAATCCAGCGGATAGCCAAAGCGACTCGTCTATCTTCTCTTACATCAACTGGCACTTGATATGTAGCTCCACCAACTCTTCTTGAACGTACTTCTAAGGCTGGAGCCACGTTTTGTAGTGCTTTTCTAAACACTTCAAGCGGATCTTTACCTGATTTTTCGCCCATAATAGAGAAAGCATCATATACCAATGTGCGTGCTGTGTTTTTCTTACCTTCATACATAATATTATTGATGAATTTAGAAACAATAATATCTCCGAATTTCGGGTCTGGAGCTACGCGTCTTTTTTCTGCTCTTTTCTTTCTCATTCTACTTTTTCTTTAGTATTTTATCTAAATATTTTATTTTATTCGATTATTTCTTTTTGCCTTTAGCTAATGGTGCAGCTGGAGCTCCTTTTTTAGGTCTCTTAGCACCATATTTCGATCTACCTTGACGACGACCATCTACGCCTTGAGTATCCGCTGTACCGCGAATAACGTGATATCGAACGCCCGGAAGATCTTTTACTCTACCGCCACGTAGGAACACAATAGAGTGCTCTTGCAAATTATGACCTTCGCCCGGTATATATGCAGTTACTTCGAATCCCGAAGTTAAACGTACACGAGCTACTTTTCTTAAAGCTGAATTCGGCTTCTTAGGAGTAGTTGTATATACCCTTGTACAAACGCCTCTTCTTTGAGGGCAAGATTTAAGGGCAGCTGATTTGCTCTTTACAACGATCGCCTTTCTAGGCTTTCTGATTAATTGACTTATAGTAGGCACTAAACCTCTCCATTTAAAAACTTATTAAATTTATGTCTTTTTATAGCTTACAAATATAACAAAAATTTGCTTTTTACGCAAGCAAAATTTATAAAAATCAAGCATTTATTTTAAATATGCGTTAATTCATATTCAAATCCTTAATTCTTCGAAACTCTCTTCGTTTAATTGGCAGTATTAATTTCCCTTACCGCCAATATTTCTTCTTTTATGCACTTTGCTCTTCGGTGTGAAAAACAAAGTTTACAAAAATACAAAAAAAGTTTTCCACAAGCAAGTAAAATATTTATTTAATTTACTTTATCTCAATTCCGATTAAATAACTGGCCCCAATATTATCTGTAAATCCGTATTGTTTAGCCTTTTGTAATATATTCCTTGCTGAACCGGACAACCATATATCGCCATAGACCTTACCACGTACAGTAAAATTGAGTACATTTGTACTATTTATTGTATCGTAATAGGGTTTGGTTTTTTCTAATCCTCCATAGCCCAATTCGTTATTGGTCAATCCTGCGAATTCTTGTTTGCTCATATAATAATAATTTGCATTGAAATTCCAATTTTCCGCAAATTTCCAATTCAGTTCCGTGCCGAGAGTCAGAGTAGGAGTCGATTTGTTTTCCCATCGAATCTGTTCGCGATATTCTTCTCCGGCATTATCGATTTCCAAATTTGTTTTCTGCCACATTCCATAAACCCTAATACTTATATCTTCGATAGGATTATAAATCACAGATAAATTGAATCCAAGCTGATGAGCATCTACATTTTTAATATTTTTGTATTGCATTTTATTAAGCACATAAGAAGGTTTTTGCTCTTCTTCGTCGAATACTAACTCCATTTCATTAATCATTGCAGTCATATCCGTAATATGAGCAAAGAAGAACTCCATATCTATTTCTATTTTACTGGTTAATTTGCGTCGCCAACCTATTTCTGTATTTAATTGAGAAATGAAATCTAAATCTTTGTTGCCCGAGTACTGCGTTATAAAAGGCACAGTATCCGATATTGTTGATTCAGGTTTTCGAAGAATTGCCATTCCCCACACATTCACATCCATATAAGTCTCTATTATAAATGGAGATCGGGTAGATTGTGCGACATCAAAGCGGAATAGATTGTCTTTATTGTGTCTATATGTTGTTGCGAACTCATAGCTATATGCTGTTTTTTTATTAAATTCGTAATAATCAGCTCTTCCGCCTACTATAAATCTCAACTGAGAATACGGTTGATACTCTGTAAATAGTGATAGATTAAAAGTACGAATTTGTCTTTCTACGTTCGCTGCTTCAGATGTTACTTGTCCAAGCATAGAGCCGCTGAGTAATGGTGCATTATCATATATTGCACTAGTAATTCCTACAGAAGGTCGGATTTTAAACTTATCAAGGTCGAATAAATAATCTAAATTGATTATTCCATTGTCGTAACTGTGTTTATTATAAGCGAAATCGGTTTCATAGTCTCCACTTTCAGCAAATAATTGAAGATTAAATCCATAAATTGAAGATTTGACATCTATGTAAGAGGCTTCGGATTTACAATTTGACAAAGGAGTGGTGAAATTATTCATATATATCTTTTGAGCTTCCGAACCCGATGCTCCCAAGCTAATATCAAAATTAATATCATCATTATATTTATATTGGACGAATAAATTAGAAGCGAACTTAGTCAACGACTTATCATTATCTGATTCACTATTATTTGTTTTTTCGACATCGGAATACATTTGGATAATCCGCTTCATAGAATCAGCTGTAATATATCTCTGTTGATTCCAACTGTAATAATCAGAGTCATAGCGAGTGGTGGAAGCTAAATTAGCAGACAGAGTAGCCTTAAAATCCGAACCATTATTATAGCCTATCGAGCCGTTTAAGTATCCCTGATTATTTGTGCCACGCACCATTCTCAGATTTGAGTTAAATCCTTCCTCAGTGCTATGTTCTGTGATAATATTTATTACTCCAGCCACGGCATTAGGTCCGTATAGAGCCGATGCCGGTCCTCTAACGATTTCTATCTGTTTTATATCATTAATATCGACAGGTAGAGCGTCCCAAAATGTACCACCAAGGAAATAACTGTATGTAGGGCGATTATTTATCATAACCAAGATTATCGTATTCATAGGCAGTGGAGAAATAAACGAACGAGTAATATCGTCGAATCCTCTGATATGTACATCAAAATTGCCAGGTGTGGTTTCTCTGACTATTAAGCCCGGAGCTAATCTCAATGCTTCAGGAATCGAGTTGGCTCCTGAATTAATTATCTGCTCTTTTTTTATTATAGTAATCGACAAAGGTGCTTCGAATAAATCCTCAGGACGTTTCGTAGCCGTTACGGCAAGCTCAATATCGCTTAATTCTTCCCAACTCATCTCTTCGTAAATATTCTCTGATTGTGAATATGAAGATTCTGAGCTGAAAGCCATTATTATTAATGCCAGAAGTATTTGTACATATCTTTTCATTTTCAGTTCCTCTATTTGAATACTTTGGCAATTCTTAAAATATCAGTCGAGAACTGTTGCTCTTCGGCTTTCAAAGAACTGAGATTAACAAATATTCTCGGTTTATCATTTTCCGACGCAATAGCAACGGATATTGAACCGTTTTGTACTGATTTGGCAGTCGAGGCTATTGATAATATCTTGTGCTGTTTGCAGACTTCAGCCGAACCTTCGCATCCGGGCATGAAATATACTACGTCTATTTTTTTATTATTCAAATTAATTTCCGATTCCGAAGAATAATTGATGTGAGCTTTATCCTTCATTTCTTGGTATAGTATATTCTTCTGACTTTCAGTCTTAGCACTATACACAATTAACATATTGAAATTAGATTTACCAGCTAATTTAGTATTGCTCTTCACCAATCGAATAATCATAGTCGCTTGAATTCCGACCGGAATGCCGATTGCATCTGCGATAAGAGACGGTACAAATAGAAACAGTCCGAATAATATCACTAAAGATACTAATCGCTGCCTAATACTTTCTATGTATATCCTATTTATCAAAATCAATCCTCAATTACTATCGTACTGCACACTAATATATACCTTTTTTCTGAAAATAGTTTCAATTATTTTTTAAATTTTGTTTTTTTTCGTTTAAATACCGGATTTATCCTTTAAAAATAATTGAATCTATTTGCATTTATTTCCTATTTGCTCCGTCTAAATAATTTTGACACATTGAGGCAGCAAAAGTGAAAGACAAACTTATAGATATTTTCAATTTCCGAATCGGTACTGAAGAAGAATCCGACGGTTCTTTGTACCCGATAATTACAACCGGTTCTGTGGCTTGGGGCATACTTTTTAGAACTGCATTATTAACAGCACTTGCTTTTTTGATTTTATCTATATGGGAAAATAGAGAAGGAGCGTGGATTTTCGTTTTCTTAATTTGGGGATTAGCCGTATATCCGGGCTGGAAGCAATATCAAGTGTATAATGAAAGAATTAAGAAAGTAGAAGAAGATACTATGTGCGGCTCGTGTAAACATTTCGATAAGCCAAGCCAACTCTGCAGAATTTACGACGAACATATAAATATTAATTATATCCCATGCGAAGGAGATTCGTGGGAAGCCACTGCTTCATTCGAAGAAGAAGCAAATAAATAGTTATTATCATTGACTTTAAAAATCCATTGAGCAATGCTATTAGGAATTGCAGTGCTTCACTCATCCGATGACTCGCAGTCATCGGATGAGTTGGAGCAAGAGAATCAATTAAGAATTACGGCAAGATGTGCCACGCTTGCCAAGTGTGGCACATCTGAAAAAAAGGGTTTTGTCATTCCGGTTTTATGTATCTTCGAGTTTATACCGGAATCTATTCTTACTATAGACGAGATTAGCTAAATGACGATATTCCTGTATTCGCTCGAAGACTCGCTACACAGGAATGACAAGAAAATAAAGATTTGCACCTTCCGACTGTTGCTTAACCTGTCGGAGGGTTTGAAGTAAACAAATAAATTTTAAATATTGAGTTATAAATATATGAAAAATACAACTGAAAATACTCCCGAAGAGAAACCGGGACTTCACGACAGAAACAAGCATAAAGCTAAGTACGATTTTCCAGAATTAGTAGCGACTTTACCGGAATTAAAGGAATTCGTGCGTATCAATAATTTCGGCTACGAATCCATTGATTTTGCTGATCCGGATTCAATTAAAGTTCTTAATAAAGCATTATTAAAGCATTTCTATTCTATAGACAATTGGGACATTCCGCAGGGCTATTTATGTCCGCCGATACCGGGCAGAGCAGATTATATTCATAATATTGCCGACTTATTAGCCGCTTGCAATAACAACAAAATTCCACGCAGCAAAAAAGTTACTGTTCTGGATATTGGAGTCGGAGCTAATTGCGTTTATCCTCTAATCGGTGCTTCGGAATATGGCTGGAATTTTGTGGGTTCGGAAATTGATCCAAAAGCGATAGCATCAGCTCAAGCAATTATCTCTGCGAATCCGAAATTAGCAGATAAAATTGAAATAAGGAATCAGCCCAATTCAGGCAAAATCTTCGACGGTATTATCCGAAGCGGAGAATATTTCGATATTACGATTTGCAATCCGCCTTTCCATAGTTCTGCCGAAGAAGCCAAAGCCGGATCAATCCGCAAAGTTGGCAATCTAAAAAAAATAAAAACGGCTAATCCAATCCTAAACTTTAGCGGACAAAATTCAGAATTATGGTGCAATGGGGGAGAGGAAAAATTCATTTCCACGATGATAGACGAAAGCAAGCGTTTCGCCACTTCATGCTTTTGGTTCACTACGCTATTATCCAAAGGTTCGAGCTTGAAAAAGATAGAGCAAATACTGAAGAAATCAGAAGCCGCTGAAGTAGAAATATTTCCGATGGCTCAAGGTCAGAAAATCTCTCGCGTAGTAGCGTGGACATTCCTAACTCCAAAGCAACAGAAAATTTGGGCAGAAGCAAGGTGGAAGTAAATAATCAATTACGAATTACGAATTACGAGAAGAGAATTAAGCTAACTAAGATAAAATCTTTATTATATGTTAGTAAAAAAGAATGGAGCAAGATGTCCCACATCTCGCAGATGTAGGTCATCTAATTACTTACTCGGCATTTGATAGCGATCCGATTATGTGACAGCTTGCTGGGTGATTGGCTCGGAAGTACAATAATGGAACATCATATTAATGAAATAGAGAAATAAATGGAAAAAATTGAATGGTTTATTAGCATGCAAATATACTTTGCTCGATGGATTATTATTGGTTTCGACCAATTATTAGATAAAATCAATCCACTGAATTATTTGTATAAGTCTAATTATGCAAAAAAGAAATTCAAAGATAAGGGCTTAAATGAACCAATTTCTTATGTCCAATATGCCAATTATGGGGTCATTAATGCTATCGCTACAAATTTTGGATATTTAATCTTATTTATCATACTTAATAATTTAACTCTTAATTTGGGTTTCTTATTTAAATTAGATTTGAAGCCTTTTTGGTTATTAATTCTTGGGATAATTTCCTATTTTATTATAAATAAATTTATTTTTAAAGGTAGAGATTTCTTACTTCATTTCGATGAAATGGAGAAAATGGAAAAGACCGAAAGAAACAAATGGTTTATGATTAGTTTTGGCTTTATATTGTTGCTATTGTTATGGTTTGTAATTAGTTTGCAATTATATATTCCCATTGGTAGAATGTATTTTGCATATAGGCAACAGCAATTGTTTCAATAGCTTTTCAAAATTCTGTTAATTATTTATTTTACTGATTTGCTCTGATAAAATCTTTACAACGTAGCTGTTAAATGTTAGTAAAAAAGAATGGGGCAAGATGTCCAACATCCGCCAGATGTTGGACATCTAAACGGAATGGAGAAAATATTATAGCTAATTACTAACGTTCAAAACTTCATAGTTGCTAAGATAAAATCTTTACAGCATAGCCATTAAACGGTAGTAACAGAAGCGGCAAGATGTCCAACATCTCGCAGATGTAGGACATCTGAATTCTCTAAATCTCAACTTACCCGATGACTGGCAGTCATCGGATAAGTAAAAGTAAATGATTGAAAACTGAAAGTAATGGTCAGTAGCAATGCAATCTGTTACTAACGTTCAACTACTACGTAGTTGCTAAGATAAAATCTTTATAGCATGCTGTTAAACGTCAGTAAATGTAAGGGGAAAGATGTCCAACATCTGGCAGATGTTGGACATCTAATACTATGAACTGTGAATAACTTGTTACGAACGTGGCAGATGTTGGACATCTGATACTGTGGACTGAGAATAACTTGTTACGAACGTGGCAAGTGTAGGACATCCAAATTCTTTAGTAATTTTTAAAACGAGTATTCTTCGCAATAGCATATAAATTCCTCGAAATCTTCAGGTTTCGATTCGCTTCCAAAAACAATTCTACTGCTTTTAGTGCCGATAGCTCCTTTGATGGAGAATTGCCCACGGATAATCAATTTATAGAACGGTTTGCCAGTGCCTTCATTGATTATCAATTTGCCCAAAGGCGATAGGTAATCAATGAAAGCACGGGTTACTTCTGCGTCCCATAAAATATCTTTTACGTTTGTACGGTCCAGGCAACCTTCGATTTTTTTTATTTGTAAGTGTTTCATAATTCAAAATATGATATTCAAATACTATTTTAAGACAATTTAATAATAACATCAGCTAAATCTGGAAATTTATCAAGCAATTGCTCACGGCTTGGCATATTGAAATCTCTAAATTCAAAAGCTGGGGCAACCGTGCAACCGAGCAAACAGTATTCACCGACAACTTCTGCCGCCATTAGCCAATTAGCCGGAACAGTAAATTGAAAGTTTTCGGTATAGAAATCCGAACCAAGTCGAACTAATTTGTGTTCTCCGCTTGGGGTTATCAGATGCAATAACAAAATTCCACCGCTATAGTAATGCCAAGTTTCATCTTGCAGAATGGAGTGAAATTTAGATATTTCGCCCTTCGTCAACAAGTAGAATATCGAACTCATGGTAGAATGAGCATTCAGCAACGGATTCGAGCAGTCATTTATCTGAATATTACTGCGAAATACTTCTGAATAATGACCGCCTTCGGGATGCTTTTGCATCTTGTACTTATCGATAATTTGTTCTATATTTTTCATTTATTTTATTATTCTTTGAATTTATACAAGTCATTTATTGTGAGCCTTTCACATTCCGAAGGTTCATTAGCTCAGTTCGGGCAAATTCTTTTCTTGAGGTTTAGTTCTAACCTTCACCGGTCTTGCGGCACGAATAGCATTTGATCGTACTACATAAGTCAAATCCCTCGGATATTCTACTCCGCTTTCGTTGATTTTTCTTTCAGCGATAAAGCCGATCATAGCGGCATTATCCATACAGTATCCCATCGATGGAGCTACGAATTTGATATTTTTCTTATCTGAGGCAGCTTGCATCGCAATTCTAAGACCGCTATTAGCACTTACTCCGCCGGCGATTACTATTGCCTTAGCTTTATACTCCACAGCCGCATTAACCGTTTTATGCACTAATACATCAACGATTGCCGCTTGCACCGATGCAGCGAAATCAGCTCTGGTTTCTTCGGGAATACCTTTCGGAAATTCTTTTGCGATAAAGTATCGCACCGAAGTTTTCAAACCGCTGAAACTAAAATCATAATTTTTATTATGTATCATCGAGCGAGGGAAATCGAATGCTTTCGGATTGCCCAATTTTGCATATTTATCTATATGCGGACCGCCCGGATATGGCATTTTCATTAGCGTTGCAATTTTGTCGAAAGCTTCGCCAGCTGCATCGTCGATAGTAGCTCCGATAACTGAATATTTATTATACGATTCTACGTAAAATATGGCAGTATGTCCGCCGCTAACCACTAAGCACATCATCGGGAATTGCAAAGTATCGTCCGACAAACAACCGGAAAAGATATGCCCTTCGATATGATTCACCGGAATCACCGGAATATCATATTTGATAGATAAGCCTTTCGCATAGTTCGAACCGACTATCAGCGAACCAATCAAGCCCGGTTCGGAAGTAACAGCCACGGCATCAATTTCTGTAATATCGGTATCGGCAGTTTTCAATGCTTCTTCAACTATATGAGAAATACTTTTGATATGTGCTCGCGAGGCTAATTCCGGCACTACTCCGCCGTATTTGCTGTGAAATAATTGCGAACTGATTACGTTGCTTTTAACTTCTTTGCCGCAAACTACAGAGGCTGATGTTTCGTCGCAAGATGATTCTATTGCTAATATTTTCATTTTGTATCTTTTATTTTAATTATTAATATTCAAATATTCAAAGCGAACAGGATACTCCTTACGCAGAAGATCGAATTCTTTAAGTTTTATATCGCCATCAAGTTCAAATATTTCGCTAAAAGTGTCTGCATCATCCGAAATTTTTCTATATTCTTCAATTTTCTGATATATAAAATCCTCTGTTACAAATTCTCCACGGAAACTACTCTGCTTATATTCACGTTCGATAATACTTTTATCAAACTCTTCGCCTATAAACTTTTCAAACTGATTCAAGACCATCATCACTCCATTTAATTTGCCATTTCGTGAATATCCGGCTATATGCGGAGTCGAAATAATGGAATGCTCTGCCAAATAATTATTTATCTTAGGTTCATTTTCAAATACATCAATTACTACTTGAGCATAAGGATTAATTCGCACAAATTCAGCCAAATCATCTTCATTCACCACTCCGCCTCGTGAGGAATGCACAAAAAGCACATCCGATTTCATCTTGCTTAGATTTTTAGCATTTATCAAATCAAGTGTACAATATTTAGTGTTAGAGCTTAACGGTACGTGATTCGTGATAATATTCGATTTTTCCATCAAATCGTCTAATTCGCAATACTCACAATAGTCTGGGAATTGGAATCCTGAATCTCTCAACGGTGGATCGCAAACTAATATTTTTAGTTTTAATTTATTAGCATAATGAGCCAACTTCGATCCTATATTGCCGAAGCCAATAATCCCAATAGTGCGACCACAAGCTTGTAAATTACGGATTTGAAAAGCATGCAGAATAGCGAACACAACGTATTCGGCTACAGAATTTGAATTAGAGCCAAGGGCATCTGCGAAAAATATATTATTCTGAAGCAAATATGCCTTATCTATATGCTCCGAACCCGAAGTAGCGGTAGCAACGAATTGCACGGCGATACCTTCTAATAAATCCTGATTGACCTTAGTAGTCGAACGTACAAATAGTGCAAAGCAATTGCTATCAATTAACTTCTGAGTAGTTAATTCTCTACCGTTAAATTTGATAATTTCAAAGCTCTGTCGTAAAATAGTATCTAAAAATGGTATATTCTCGTCTATTAAAATTGTTTTTTTTTGTATATCAAACATTATTGATTTTCAATGTATTTTTCTAAAAAATAGAATAGTATAGACGAAACACCTGCGAATAATATTTGCTATAATTAATACTTATTATCTGTTGAGCAGCTTAAATAAATAAAACTCGCTTCAAAAAATAATTGAGGTCAATTTCTACTGAAGCGAGTCTTTATGATTTTAAACCGATGCAATATTATTCTTTGAAGTATGAGATATGACGATAGATATATTTTATTACTGACGTTCAGCAGCTGCATTTTATAAGAATTATTCGCATCTTTACTCCGCAGGAGTTAAACGTTAGTAATTAAATAATCCTTTCTCGCTCCTCAACTCGTATGAGTTGAACCGTATTTGTTGAAAAACCAACTATTGAACTTATGTGCAAGGATTAGCTACTAGATTCGTATTATCAAAATAAAATTCTGAGATTACGAGTGTTGCAACGGTCTCAATTTATTTGATTATTGCAGAAATAGCTTTGAATTCTGGACGATTGCTTCCGCCGCACATTTCCATTATTATAGATTCCATAGTGCTAATTGTAATTTTAGAGTTGCTCATTCTTTGAATCGCCACGCAATGGTCGTTATCATTGCGAGAAGCTACGCAATCCTCAGCGATAAAAATATTAAATCCAGCATTTTTAAGTTCAATTGCCGTCTGCGATACACAAATATGAGTTTCGATACCGCACAATACAATATTATTTTTACCGTAATTTTCCAGAGCTTCCTTGAAATTAGAATTTTTATAGCAACTAAAAGTAGTTTTTTCGACTGGTTCGTACAGTTCGCCCAATTCATTAATAATATTTTCGTCGGTTTTGCCTAAGCCTTTTGGGTATTGTTCAGTTAGGATAATTGGAATATTCAGCACTTTGGCACCGTTTATCAATTTTCCAATATTTGCGAGCAAATACTCGGCATTGTCAATAGCCGGCAATAACTTCTCCTGCACATCAATTACTACGAGCAATGTATTTTTATCTGTCATTAACATATATATTCCATAATTGTATCATAAAAAATGCAAGTTAATAAATATTTCCATTATTTACAAATAGTTAGGCTCTTTTGACTAAAATTATTATTATTCCGTTTGTATATTCTAAATTTGAATATCATCTATTGCCTAAAAATCAGCGTAGCTAATTTTCTCTAAATGATGTCTGAACCATTGATTAAGATGATGAAGAGGAAAATATTATTCAAAATCATCTTAATCACAATAATCAGCTGAATCAATGGTTCAGACAATTTTAAGCAACAGAATCAGATAAATCACAGTTCCACCATTTTCCTCTTGATTATCCGCCGAACTTTCATTAATTTGCGAATTAATATTAATCAAACAGTTTACTATTATTATGAAGAAGAAAATTATATGAAAAAGTTGCTAATTATGATGTATATCATGCTTTCCACCATCCCTTCTCATTCGGGATGCTGGAAGCATAATCCATGTAAGGTGATTTTGACCGGCGGACTTGATCCATCCAATTTTCCTGGAGCTGTGGCTTGGGGCGATAGCACCCTATATTATATGGATATTTTCCCTTTTAGAGATTCTGTAACACATGTATCAGAAGATGGAGCTATATTGTGGCGTACAAAAGATGCCGGAGCTACATTTCATCCTGTTGTCGGTCATATTCATAACAATTCTGTATATGAAGCGGATTCAATTCGGGATGGTAGTCAAGGATATACTATTACGTTTATGAATAAGATTGTACTTCACGACGAGAATAGAATATATCTTGCAGGTAGGTCTGAATTAATTGATTATTCTCCTGATGGTGGTAAAACGTGGGAAATTCGTAGAGCAATACCTCGCAATACTGGTGTGGGAATTAACTGGCGAATATTTAATGATTTTGATACTCATCC